>NZ_RZGU01000015.1:0-102896 GCF_003990085.1 Legionella sp. km535
CATCTCGAACTCAGAAGTGAAACGAACATGCGCCGATGATAGTGTGAGGTTTCCTCATGCGAAAGTAGGTCATCGCCAGGGTTTTATTCCAGAAAAGCGGCTTTTTAGCCGCTTTTTTTTTATCCATAATTCTTAAAATTAATATCTTCGTACTACTATTGAAACATAGCACCTATCTTTTTTACTGCATCCAAGCAAGCTCAGTTGATATCCACTGATGTGGTATATAGGCTAATTAAGCTATTGAGTAATATAGGGTCATTGTCCATTTGTTGAAATTTCCTTTACACATCTGTTTCCGCATGGTGTTGAAATGCATTTATGCTCTACGCCACAATCGTCATCTTTCGTGCATTGTTCCCAACACGAAGTGCAATTTTCAGGACAATTGCTAACCACTAATTGCCCTGAAGCATAAACCAATGAATTTATGCCACCCAATAGTATGAACACGCTTAAAAGTTGAGGTAGTTTCATTTCATTCTCCTGCTGTATGTACTATTGGGACAAGCAACTATCCCTAGTGTTACTGCAACCTTGAATGCACGGCTGATACTGATCTTTACAGTACGATTCTTCGTTATTGTTCTTAGTGCATTGATTATACTGGTTATTGCAAGAAGACATACAATAGTCATAACGATTGTTGCAGGTTTGTTCATCTGCATAAGAGGTAGCTGTCGCTATACACAGTACAGCGCCGAATAGAGGTAAATATAATCCTTTCATTTTAATGTACTCCATTCCCGTCGGTAATATCTTATTAAAATTCCTGATCTATATTAGTTTAGCAATATTTAAAAAAAATGTTTTTAAAAGATACACAATTTAATGGAAAATCCTGGTTGAGGAGTAAGGCTGGATTTTTAGTCCAGCCTTTTAAATCAATTGTTTAGGTACTTGTCTTTTAAGCGGATATAATGTTGTGCTGAGTATTCAATTTGTTCTATTTCATTGATGGACAATTTCCTGACCGCTTGTACCGGTCTACCTAAATATAAATACCCGCTTTCTAATATTTTGCCTGGCGGTACTAAACTTCCTGCGGCAATAACCACATGTTGTTTAATATGTGCTGCATCCAAAACAATTGTCCCCATTCCAATGAGGCATAGATCGTCTATTGTACAACCATGCAACATTGCGTGATGGCCGATGGTGATGCAATTACCTAAAATTAGTGGTTTGCCACCTGGGGTATAAGGGCCATCATGCGTTACATGAAGTACGGCACCATCCTGAATGTTGCAAGAGTGACCAATTGTAATCGAGTTAACGTCACCACGCAGTACGGCCATAGGCCATACAGAGACATCATCTCCTAAAGTAACATCTCCTATTACTGCAGATTGGGGATCGATGTATACCTGCTTTCCCAATGATGGATTTTTATTATCAAAACTTCGAATTAAATTTGTCATTATTACACCATAGTTACGAATTCTTCAGCACTTGTAGGATGAATGGCTACTGTATTATCAAAATCTTTTTTACAGGCTCCCATCTTTATTGCTACTCCAAAACCTTGGAGCATTTCATCGGCATTATAGCCGATAACATGAAGACCAATGATTTTTTCTTTCTTCCCCAAGGTGACTAATTTCATTGCAGTAGGGGTTTTCGTTTCACTTAATGCATCATACATAGGATTAAATCGTGTTTTATATATTTTTATTTGTTCAGCTCCATACCGCTCTATAGCTGCCTGTTCGCTATAACCGACAGTTCCGACAGGAGGATGGCTGAATACAACAGAGCAAATATTATCATAACTGAGTCTTGCTTTGGGTTGTTGACCAAAAAGTCTGTCCGCAAGTCTTCTTCCCGCAGCTATAGCAACGGGTGTAAGGGCAGGACCATTAGTCACATCTCCAATTGCGTATATTCCTTTTGCCGTAGAATTTTGAAAGCGATCAACTCGTATAAGTCCTTGTTTGTCTGTTTTCACTTTTAATTTATCGAGATTTAAATGATGTGTTCTTGGGGTTCTGCCAACAGCGCAGATAATAACGTCAAGATCATGAATAGTAGAGCCACTTTGACATTGTATGCTTTTTCTTCCATCACTGTGCAGATTGATGCAATGCGCTTTATGATTAGGATGTGCCGTAATCCCTTGTTGCATCATTATTTCATTTAAAGTACTTCCAAGCATGTCATCAAACTTGCTTAAAGGTCTGTCGCCCCTCATTAATAGATGTGTTTCACTACCAAGTGCATTAAGCACTCCTGCCAGTTCAACTCCTATATATCCGCTGCCAATGATCGCTACTTTTTGGGGTTGTTTTGTTAAAGAAAAAAATCCATCTGAATCAATAGCATGTTGAATACCAATAATGTTAGGCAAGGCAGGTTCCCCGCCTGTGGCAATAATAATGTGTTCCGCTTTATATAAGCAGTCATTTACAAGTACGGTATTCTGTTCGTGCAGAACACCTCTGCCGCAGATCCGGGTGATATCAAATTCTTTTAAGCGGTTCGTGTAGTGTCCGCGTAAGCGTTCTATATATTCGTTGCGTTTGGTGATCAGTTTATTCCAGTCAAGTTTTGCTCTAACAGGACTAAATCCATAATCATGAGCTTTGTGTAACGTTTCAAAAATAATCGATGCGTTAAACATTATTTTTTTGGGAACGCAACCTAAGTTGACACAGGTTCCTCCTAACTGAGATTCTTCTATAATAGCTACCTTGGCACCATATTTTGCGGCGCGTACAGCACTGGCAATTCCACCACTTCCACCACCAATCACTATCAGATCAAACTGTTTTTTTGTCATAGTTTACTTAGAGAAAATAAATTAATAGTAGCAGCTACTTCATTCCCTACCAAATTTTTTTGTTTATTTACCGTAACTTGCACAAATATAAAAAACAGCCCACAATTAAAAAATACATCATACAAGCATCGAATGATTATGCATTTAAAATCATTATTCATTATTTTCATGATTATAATCCTTAATAGTTGCGGCAGTAATGAGCATGGGCAATTTGAAGGATATGTAGAGGGTGAGAATATATACCTTGCCTCCCCATTCTATGGTGTATTAATGCATTTGGCAGTACAACGCGGACAAAAAGTTAATAAGGGGCAATTATTATATAGTCTCGATCCTAATCCTCAATTAATGAATATCTCTCAGATTAAAGGCGAATTATCTCAGGCACAAAGTCAGCTCACTGATTTAAAAAAACCAAGAAGGCTTCAGGAAATTGAAGCGATAGAAGCACAAATTGAGCAGACCAATGCTCAAATTACTTTAGCAGATATAAGAGTCTCTCGTTATCAGAAGTTAGTAGATAAACAGGCTTCAGACAAGGATAGTCTTGATGCGGCATTGGCGCATTTGCAACAACAAAAAGAATTAAAAATGCAGTATGAAGCCAATTTGGCATTGGCAAAATTAGGCAGCAGGGAGGATTTAATTGCAGCACAACAAGGTGTTGTGGATTCACTGATTGCTAAAATGAATGTATCTCAATGGGAATTGTCACAGAAAACCATCTATGCACCCGCCGATGGCGTTATTTTCGATACTTATTATCGAACAGGTGAATACGTTGCTGCTCAACAATCTGTATTATCTTTGTTAACACCTGAAAACATCCGAATTGAATTTTTTGTGCCTTTGGAATATCTGGCTCGATTAAAGGTGGGGCAAAACATCAGTTTTGATTGTGAGGGATGTCAAAACACTAATCTTGCAGTAATTAATTACATATCACCGGATGCTGAATTTTTACCCCCATTGGTTTACAGCCGTGATAACAATTCAAAATTAGTATTCAGAGTTAAAGCGCGTATTATGAATCCTACTTCATTTAAACCGGGCCAACCCGTTATGGTGAATTTGTAATGAGCATCCCGGATTCCAACATCATTATTAATGTAAAAGGTCTGCGTAAAAGTTTTGGGCAGAGAGTTGTAGTGGACGATATTGATTTAGAGGTGGATCGAGGCGAAGTATTTGGTTTTCTCGGCCCCAATGGAAGTGGTAAAACGACAACAATACGGATGATATGTGGATTATTAAAAGCAGATGCGGGGCAAGGCACCTGTTTAGGTTTCGATATATTGACTCAGTCAGAGCAGATTAAGGAACGCGTTGGTTATATGACTCAAAAATTCAGTTTATACACTGAATTAACTATTGAAGAAAACCTGAATTTTATCGCACGAGTGTATGGAGTGTCTAATCGAAACAGACGAGTTGCTGATGCTTTGGATAAATTGGGTTTAACCGACAGACGAAAGCAACTGACTGGAGAATTATCTGGTGGATGGAAACAGCGTGTAGCACTTGCTACCTGTTTAATCCATGAACCCGATCTGTTGTTGCTCGATGAACCAACTGCAGGGGTAGATCCTATTGCAAGAAGAGAGTTTTGGGATCAAATTCATTTTTTAAGCCAGGAAGGCATCACTACTTTTGTTTCTACTCATTATATGGATGAAGCAGAGCGTTGCACACGAATCGCTTACTTGGCTTATGGCAAACTTTTAACAACGGGTACAGTATCTGAAGTAATTGATGAAACTCATTTAAAAACATGGGAAATCAAAGGAAGCGTCACTACTACTTTATTACAGCATGCAAAAAAAATCCCTGGAGTGGTTCAATCGGCCCTGTTTGGCAATTTGATTCATGTTTGCGGGTACAATATAGAACTAATTGAAGAAGGTTTACAGAAATTAAGTTCTCAATATTCGATAAAATGGTATTCAATAGAACCAACACTTGAGGATGCATTTATCAGTTTAGTAAATAAATCACCGGAGCCTTTTGTTGACTAGAGCAAGCCTGAATCGCTTGTTAGCGGTTATGATCAAAGAGTTTATACAGATGATTCGCGACAGAGTCACGCTGGGCATGATAGTGGGCATACCCTTAATGCAGTTAATTCTATTTGGCTTTGCTATTAATACAAATCCGCGTAATTTACCTACGGCAGTTGTTAATCCGGATAACACGGCTTTAAGCCGACGCATTCTAACCAGTATGGAAAATTCAACATACTTTTATTTTATCAGTTCGAAAACTGATGAAAAGGAAGCCAGCAGGTTGCTGAAAACCGGTAAAATTCAATTTGTAGTCAGTTTTCCTCCTAATTTTACACGAGACGTAATCCGAGGGTTGCATCCCCCCTTACTTCTCGAGGCAGATGCAACAGATCCTGCAGCAACAAGCCGCGCAGTTTCAGTGTTTACGGAACTGGCCAGTCTTTCATTAAATGAAGATCTCAATGGTTCCCTTTCATCTTTAAAACCAAAATCCCCACCATATCTACCTGAGATTCATGCCAAATATAATCCTTTGGCTATTACAGCCTATAACATCGTTCCAGGACTTTTGGGGGTAGTATTAACCATGACTATGGTTATCGTGACGGCTTTGGTGATCACACGAGAAAATGAGCGTGGAACTATGGAAACTTTACTTTCAACGCCCTTGAGGCCATTAGAGGTTATGGCTGGAAAATTACTTCCTTTCGTATTAGTTGGTTTTATTCAGGTCAGCTTAATTTTATTAATGGCCAAATTTCTGTTTTCCATTCCTATACAAGGCAGTATTCTTTTACTTTTGATCTTTACTTTTCCATTTATTGTTGCAAATTTATCTGTGGGCCTTACTTTCTCAACATTAGCCTCCAACCAGCTTCAGGCTGCTCAAGGGGCCATGTTTTTTTTCCTCCCTTCACTTTTATTGTCTGGATTTATGTTTCCGTTTAGAGGAATGCCTGAATGGGCGCAGTGGGTTGGTAGTGTATTGCCATTATCTCATTATCTGATCATTGTTCGAGGTATCGTGCTAAAGGGGAATGGTTTCGCCGAAGTATGGAGTGAGTTTGTTCCTATACTGCTTTTTACTTTCGTCGTGCTTGTTATTGGATTTAAACGTTATAGGAAAACATTGGACTAACGTTTTGGGGAAGGCGTTTAGGCCTATTTTCAGCAGGTCTATGCCAAAACAACAGGCTCCCGTACCACTGTCCAGTAATACGGGATTTTCTCAACAGGATTTCAACCTCATATTTGCTCGAGCAGCTCTTTTCTTGTCTTTTCATCGACAAAAGCCGCTTCAATCGCCATTTTGGTAATATCATTCATGATCTTGTCGCTGTATTGATATGATTCCTGCACGCGTTGATATTCCTGGGCTAGCGTAGTGCTCATGAATGGTGGATCATCAGAGCTGATGCTTACTTTGATACCCGCATCATACAGTTTTGGAAAGGGGTGGCTGTTCATATCTTTAAATAAACCTAAAAAGATATTGCTGGTAGGGCACACTTCCAATGCGATTCCGCGGTCTTTAACCATAGCCATGGTGTCGGGAGAGTGAATGACATTAACTCCATGCCCTATTCTTTTTATGGGCAGATGTTCCATTGCTTCAACCATTCCTCGAGCGGTATCAAATTCACCCGCATGAACGGTACATTCCAATCCTGCATCAGCGGCGATTTGGTAGGCTCGAGTAAAGAGTTTTGGTGGGAATTTTGCTTCGTCTCCTCCCAATCCAAATCCAGTCACACAGGGAAATTTATCAATGCCAGCCTGCCGTGCGACTCGTTCACAAGCGTCAACTCCAAAATGACGTACGGCGGTGTTTATGATACGTCCAACGATATTAAATTGTTCTTTGGCGTCGTCGATAGCTTGCTGGATGGCTGCAAGATGTTCTTTGGATGGGATTCCGCTAGAGCGTTCAGCATGATCTGGCGAATACATCATTTCTATGTATATGGCGTTATCCAGGGCATTAGATCTGAGATAATCAAAAGTAATGTCATAATAATCTTGTGGGACTTTAATTACTGCAGCTAACGTGTCATAAACTTTGAGAAAATCCAGAAAATCTTTTGATAAATAACTAACGCCATCTGGGGCAATGAGGCCTGAAGGCAGGGTTAATTTATTGCGTCTGGCAAGTTTTACAGCTAATTCGGGTGAAATGGATCCTTCTAAATGTACATGCAATTCCGCTTTTTTTAATTTCATTGCTTAGCCTTTTATCTTTTGAAGAAGCTTAATGGTAACTTAGTTAAAAAAGCGATAAAATAGTTATTATGAATAAAGTTATTTTGGAATTGGTATGACCGAACATGATATAGATAAAGCGTATGTAAGTCCTTATGATAAATTTTTCTTTGAATTTGATGCCACTCATAAGAAATCTGCATCACAAATAAAAGAAATTAAAAAACACGAACGAATCGCATACATGAGAGATAATAAAGATTATAAGGATGATAAAGGCGAGATTTGGGAAGAGTTTTAATATAACACGGCTTTAATCGTCACTGTCGTCATAACTCTATGTTTATGAGGTTTAGTTCTATTGATTGATTTGATACCGCGTACAAAGCCTGACAGAAATCCGAAGTAAGGTTCTTGCTCAAATCCCAACCTACTCTAGCTGTGCCGCTGGCTTTTACGATCTAAGCCAAGGAGATTCGAAGTAGAACAAGCGTCAGGCCTTCGCTCGACAATTCCTTGTAAAGTGCAGTACGTGGGCGCAAAGTGAGGTGATGTGTCGATCTTGGTAGAATGCATCAGCCCGCCGTTGGCGGGCACTGTTGTGCATGATAGTGGGTTCTGCTGTGAGTTTAAGCTACCCCAAAAAGAGATGAAGCAGCTTATACGATATTATGGTCAAAATGGATGCGGCTGGTAAGGTCAAAATCCAGGACATGAAAATATTGCGTATGACAATAAGATTCAATGCGCCAATACCTCTGGCCAAACCCACTCCCAAGACTGCACCTACTAAAGTTTGAGTCGCAGATACAGGAATTCCTGTGCTGGTGGCAACAACTACTGTGGTCGCTGCAGCAAGAGTAGCTGCAAAAGCGCGACTTGGGGTTAATGCTGTAATTGCACTACCTACAGTTTCAATGACCTTTCTACCGTACATTAATAATCCAGCAATGACTCCTGTGCAACCTAGCAGGATGATCCAGGCTGGATAATTGTTGGCATCAAACGCTTGATTTGCATTCATGACGAGGCTGTACACTATAGTTAGCGGGCCTACTGCCAGGGCAACATCATTAGAGCCATGTGCAAAAGCCATAGCACAAGCGGTCATAGCCATTAAAACGGCAAAATATTTCTCAACCTGAATGAAACGTTCTCTGCGTCTTATTTTGGGATTTTCAGGAATGCGCTTGATAAAAATCATACCCGTAATGGTAATGATAATGCTTGTTGCCAGGGTAACTGCTAAATTCTGTTTGAAATTCAAATGAATGTCAAAATGATGCAATCCTTTAAAAACAGTAATAAAGGACAGGATGGAACCGATGAGAAAGAGATAGATGGGAATATAAAGTTTGGCTTTGGTTAACGGGTTTCGTTTGACAAAGATAGTCTGTTGGATGCTGATGAATAGTGCATAGGCTGTAATCCCTGAAATCATGGGAGAAGTAATCCAGCTAATGGCTATTCGAACAACCTGGTTCCAGTGTATGGCATCTGGACCAAGGACCATTGCGCCAAAACCGACCATTGAACCCACTAAAGCATTGGTTATGGATACAGGTACTCCCAGGTAACTGGCCAGGTTCATCCATATGGTACAAGCCATTAATACACCCAACATCCCTTGAATCAGAATTAATGGTTCATTGGATAATTGACTGGTGTTAATGATTCCATCTCTCATGGTTTCAGTAACGCCATTTCCTCCTAAAAACGCACCGGCAAATTCAAAAACTATGGCAATGAGCATGGCTTGACGAACAGTTACCGCCTTTGAGCCCATAGTGGTGCTCATTACGTTGGCTAAATCGTTAGCTCCAACACCCCATGTCATTAAAAAACACAGCACAATAGCTACAAAGAGAAACAAAATTGAATAATCCATCGGAATATACTACCTGGCTATAAGAATTTGAAGTCGACCACCTACTGTCTGGGCATTGTCGGCTAATTCACCAATCCATTGGACTAATTTATAAAGAAACATAATATCTATTGCTGATAAATCCTTTTCCAGCTCGAAGATACGATGACGAATATCAGCAAGTTTTTCATCGCTGTCATGCTCAATTTCATCCAGCTTAAGGATCATTTCCTCAACAATTTTTACTTCACTGCCTCTGAATCCGGTTTCAAGTAATTCATCAAGCTCATTGATTGCTTTACAGGCTTGTTTTGAGGCATCGAGGCAACGATGTAAAAAAGGCATAAATACGGGAACCAGAGCTTCTGGAATGGTCATTTGTCGACTGGTAATTAAACCGGCTATATCTTCTGCTTTGTTGGCAATTTTGTCCTGAGCGCTTAAAAGCTCGAGTAAATCGGTTCGTGACACAGGCAGAAATAGACCGGTAGGAAGATGCAGGCGTAAATCACGTTTGATTAAGTCTGCTTCTTTTTCCAAAGAGATAATTTTTTCTTTGATGTTGTTCGCTGATTTCCAATCCTTTTTTAATACTGCTTCAAAAAATGGGTATAGTTGTTTTGCGCATTGGTGTGCTTTGCGGATGTGTTGCTCAATTGGCCTTATCGGCGATGGCCCAAACATATTAAAAATACTACCCATAATGTTCATATCCCTGAAATCAGATTGAAGCGATTATACCCAAACTTTTGCAGGAACAAAACCACTCATTTTAATCCATTGAAACAACATTGATAGTTCAGTGCTACAATGAACAATAAAGAATGCAATAAAATTGGACCAACAAGGAGTGTTGCCATTATGAATCGATGGTTGATTGTTTTGTTTTTCTTCGCCAGTAATGCCTTTTCCCAATCGATGATAACTAAAGTCATTGAATTGAATTATGTGCCCGCGGACAAAATAATTCAATTAATTCAACCGCTGATACAAACAGAAGATGGGGAAAAAGTAAGCGGTTCAGGGCACACTTTAATTGTGGTAGTCAGTCCCTCCACGTTGACTCAAATCAGAGACGTTTTGCACAAACTCGATGTGCCCCCGGTTACATTCAATATTTCAATATATCAAGGTGATCCTGATTGGCTTAGTCAACAAAATAATAATGATGTGACCTACAGTACCAATCCTCAGTCTGAAGTACAGCGCAGTCAGTCTGTTCAAGTGATGAGTGGGGAATCTGCCTTTGTTTCAACTGGCGAAGAGGTGCCTGTTGTTAGTTCTGTTGGCGTTGGTTTATTTACCGGAATTGAGTACCAGCAGCATAATATTCAAAATGGTTTATTGGTGCAGCCTGTATTACAGGGAAACCAGGTTAAATTGTCTGTTAAACGGGTTAGAGAGCAAGAAAATGCTGCGGGTGGGCAACAATTTGATAATCAGCAGGTTAATACCACCATAATGGCTCCATTAAATAAATGGGTACCTTTGGGTAGTGCTGAAGGCAGCCAGAATAATGATTCCAGTTCTACTTCTTACACTGCAGGAAGGCCATTTTCTCAAAATTCAACATTATATATAAAGGTTTCGATAGTGAACTCCATGCCTGCAGGAGAAGTAAAATAAAGCAGGGCTTACAAAAAAAATCATTTTGTCTCAGGCTTAATATTGTTCATAAATATTGTAGCGGTCAGGAGATGATTATATCGAATAGTGCAGGCGATAGGTACTTACTATTCATTGCGCTTGAATCTGGTGAATTGATGAGATTTATTTGTATTAAACACCAGCGTTCCATTTAAATTCATTTTGACAAAATAATGGTCTTTTTTGGTGTATAATTAAATTGAATACCGACAAACTTTTGGGGGACCTCATGGCAATTATAAGCTCATTAGCGAATCATTTGTTGATTGCCATGCCTTCATTAAATGATCCTAATTTTGAACGAACAGTCATTTATCTTTGTGAGCATCACGAACAAGGATCGGTTGGTTTAATTATTAACAGACCCATGCAGTTTCCTTTGTCCATAGTATTTGAACAATTGCAAATTGAACCCATTAATTTGGAACAAAATCGCATGCCTTTATTATTCGGTGGGCCTGTGCAACCGGAACGGGGATTTGTGATTCATAAACAAATGGGTGGATGGCGTTCCAGCTTGTTTTTGCAGGATGAGGTGACTGTTACTACTTCAAATGATATCATCAGGGCAATAGCCGTAGATAAAGGCCCTAAAGACGTATTGGTCACTTTAGGGTACGCTGGCTGGACTGAAAATCAATTGGAACGAGAAGTAATGGATAATGTTTGGTTAGTGTGTCCTTATAAGTCAGAAATTCTTTATGAAGTTCCTTTTGAAGATCGTTGGGAATATGCAGGATTGACCTTAGGGGTAAAAATGAGTCAACTTAGTTCTGATGCCGGCCATGCCTAGGGGTGTTTATTTGGGGTTTGATTTTGGTTATAAACGCATTGGGGTTGCAGTTGGACAACGATTAACCTGTAGCGCTTCACCTGTATCTACTGTTAGTGCCAAGTCGGGTGTTCCCGATTGGAATAGTGTTCAAAAACTTATAACACAATGGAATCCTGAGGCGTTAATTGTTGGATTGCCTACGTGTATCGATGACAGTGAGTTGTATACAACCTCTGCAGCACGCAGGTTTGCCAAACAATTACGTAAACGTTTTTCCATCCCTGTTCATCTGGTTGATGAACGACTTTCAACAGTAGAAGCAAGAGGACAATTGTTTGAGCAGGGTGGGTATCGTAAACTCAGAAATACAGAAATTGATAGCATCGCCGCTTGTGTCATCCTGGAGCAGTGGTTGCATCATCCAGAATAGCGTGGTTCTTCGTCTTGTTTTACCATGTTCAACGCTGTTTAATAAAATGTCCTTCGAATTCTAGCACTACATCGTGTAGAATTAGCGCATTCAGGCGATTTTAAAACACCAGTTTGGAACGAATTCTAAAGAGGGTTTATGAACCATTTTCTTGAGATTAGTCAATTATCACGCGAAGAAATTGAAGCATTGATACAAAGAGCATTTCATTTTAAGCACCATTCAAGTTATCCATCTTATGCTGATCATACTATGGCCAATTTGTTTTATGAGAACAGTACGAGAACCCGGGTTAGTTTTGAATTGGCGGCACAACGTTTATCAATACCAGTTATTAATATTGATCTGCAGAGTTCATCTGAAAGTAAAGGCGAAATTATTGAGGATACTTTGAACACTTTAGCTGCAATGGGCATACACTATTTTGTTATTCGCCACAAACTCAATGGGCTGCAGCAGAGTTTGGCCGAGCGCCTGGGTAATGCAATTCATATAATTAATGCTGGGGATGGAACACATGCTCATCCCAGTCAGGCTCTATTGGATATAATGACTATCATTGAGCAGAAACCCAACCTGGAACAGTTGAAAATTGCCGTTTTAGGTAATGTCAGGCACTCACGTGTAGCCAATTCCTTTCAAAGTATGTGCAGTATACTGGGAGTTGGTGAATTGGTATTTATTGCTCCGGAACTTTGGCAACCTGAATTGGTACATTATGGGCGTGTAACCAATAATTTGTGTGAAGGCTTGTCTGAGGCAGATGTTGTGATTTGTTTACGAGTGCAACGCGAACGTTTGACTGATAATGATCATCTCGATCTGGATGCCTACAGGAGCAGTTTTGCTTTAACTCAAAATAGTCTCGGCTATGCAAAACCAGATGCCATGGTAATGCACCCAGGGCCGATGAATCGGGGTATCGAAATTGATAGTGATGTTGCCGATGGAAATCAATCGTTTATTTTGCGCCAGGTAACCAATGGTGTTTATTCTCGAATGGCGATTATTGAATCGTTGATTCTTAAATCAAATGGTTAAAATAATTTGGATCTTGATCAGTACCGTTTTTCAAATGAGATATTGATATATGGTATCCCCCCACCAGGTCATCTCTCTCCTTCGCTGTGCTCTGCCTCTTGATCAGAGCATTGGCTAAACCCTTTGGATCAACTCTGTATTAGCATCAGGTGGCTGACGTCGTATAAATATAGGCCGAAATCCCGCGGTGAAGACCGCGGGAATTCGCTATTCTTGGAACCCTTTATTTGGGAGCTTGAAAAGTCTGTTTGTAAGATAAGGCCTGTTGCAGGTAATTTAGACTCACTTTGTTACTTTCATTCATATCTGCTATCGTTCTCGCTACCTTGAGCAGGCGATGATAGCTTCGGGCAGAGAGTTTCAGCTTATTCATGACCTCATTTAAAAAAGAGTGCTCTTTTTCTCCTAACTCACACAACTGCTCGCATTGCTTTGAGCTTAAATTGGCATTAATGCAGTTTTGTCGCATCATTTGTAAGGCCCGAACCTTGATTACTTTTTCCCTGATTAGCTCACTTTGTCTGTCGGGATTGGTATTGGGCTTTATTAACTCATCTGGAGGTAATGCATGCACGGTAATATGCATGTCAATTCGATCCAATAATGGGGCTGATAACTTGGTTAAATAGCGGCTAATTCTATCGGGTGTGCATAAGCAGTTTGCCTGAGTGTTACCCCACTGACCGCATGGGCATGGATTCATAGCTGCGATTAATTGAAATTGGGCAGGAAACTCGGTTTGAGCCGCTGCTCTCGAAATGCAGATAGTGCCCGATTCTAATGGTTCCCTCAGTGTTTCCAGGACATGTCGATTAAACTCAGGTAACTCATCGAGAAATAAAACCCCATGATGCGCCAGGGAAATTTCTCCGGGTTTGGGAGGATTTCCTCCGCCAACCAGAGACATAGGGGAAGCGGTATGATGTGGCGCACGGAATGGTGGCGAACGCCACTCTGCGAAATCGGGGAGTTTTCCTCGAATTGAGTTAATTGCCGCACACTCCAGCGCCTGGGTTTCAGTTAGCTCGGGTAATAAGGTACCAAACCTTTTGGCCAGCATGGTTTTGCCGCTGCCTGGAGCACCGCATAACAAAATGCTGTGTCCACCACATGCAGCAATTTCCATTGCATTTTTTGCATGAAACTGACCTTTGATATCGGACCAGTCCAACTCATGAGTCGATTTCGTGTATTCAGGTCTTGACGGTACGCTTTGTAATGGTGCGTCGTTACAGAGATAATTGCATACCTCCCTTAAATTGTTGGCAGTAAGTACATCCTGATGTCCGGTTAATGAGGCCTCAGGAGCATTGGTCGTAGCAATCACCAGGAATTGATTGTCTTTATGCGCGGCAAGAACAGCAGGTATAATTGCAGATACTCCCCTTAGCTCACCGCTTAAAGCCAACTCGCCGATAAACTCATGATTCATTAATTTATCGGGGGGTATCTGACCTGATGCCGCAAGGATCCCCAACGCAATAGGCAAATCAAAGCCGCTACCCGATTTAGGCAAATCAGCAGGTCCCAAATTTACTGTGATTTTACGACAGGGAAATTCAAATTGGCTGTTTATAATTGCACTTCGCACGCGGTCCTTACTTTCCTTTACTGCTGTTTCAGCTAGTCCTACCATGGTAAAACCAGGTAAACCATTTGAAAGATGTACTTCTACTGATACAGATTGCGCCTGTATGCCAATAGTGCTGCGCGTTTTGGTGAATGCGAGATTCATGATGTCGTTTCCTGTTGTGTTGGACGTTTGGCTGTCTTTATTTCCTGGACAGCTTTATAAATGTAACTTTCAGGTGTCCCTGTATAAAATAAACAACACACTTGAACTTCTGTTTCCTAAGGTATCTAAACCTGTACAGCCAATTGGAGTGTGTCGTTTTTTATTCAGGGGTGTCGGGACTTAGGGTTCCTGATTTTTATTTTTCTGGGTTTTTAATAAATCATCAACTTGCTTTTGCAGTTGTTCCAGTTTTTCCCGGGTACGAGCAAGTACTTTACATTGGACATCAAACTCGTCACGGGTAATTAAATCCATGCGAGTGAAGGTTGCCTGTAAAACTTCTTTAAATTTTTGTTGAATGTCGTTTTCAATATTCTGTAGACTGCTAGGCAGAGTGGCAAAAAGCATTTGAGCCAATTCGTCGAATTGTTTTGTGTTGAACATAGTTGCTCCGTGTTTATTATTGTTAACAGTCTAACAAAACTGCTACTCAAGAACTACACCCGAACCGCCGAGTTTGAAAGAACTTATTAAATTTCACATACTGCATTGGAATAATTATGAAAATGATTACCGCAATCATCAAGCCCTTCAAGCTGGATGATGTACATGAGGCATTAATAGAAATAGGTGTACCAGGAATAACCATTTCTGAAACTCGAGGATTTGGTCGTCAAAAAGGACACACTGAATTGTATCGAGGGGCTGAATATGTAGTCGATTTTCTCCCAAAAATTAAAATTGAATTGGCCGTTCCAGAGAATATGGTCGACGTAGCAATTGAAGCGATATGTAAATCTGCCTATACAGGAAAAATAGGGGACGGTAAAATTTTTGTTTATGAGTTGCAACAGGTGGTGCGGATTAGAACGGGTGAAGTCGGTCGCGACGCCCTTTGAATGCGTTGTCTTTGGCGCATCTTAACAGAAAAGCCTCATAAAAAAATGCTCATGTACCTGATGTACACTGCGCTTTTTTTATGAGGCTTTTCTGTTAACCTGCACTCAAGTCCAACGCATTCAACGCACGAAAGTCGTTGGCTCTTAAAAGCTCCATAAAAAAATGCTCATGTACCTGATGTACACTGCGCTTTTTTTATGGGGCTTTTCTGTTAACCTGCACTCAAATCCAACGCATTCAACGCAGGAAAATTATAGTGTGTCTGGGATTTAGGGATTGCGCCAGTATATAGTTTTTTGAGTTACTACTGCATCGAGAGGAATATCCCAGGGTTCGGGAATCAGAAAATCCACTTTCTGAAATTGATAGGCTACTCCTATGAACAGGCAATTTTTTTTATTGCTCAATGTTCGATCATAATAACCAGCCCCCATCCCCAATCGTGTACAATGGATGTCAAAGGCTACCAGTGGCATAATGATCAAATCCAGTTCCTCTATGGGAATTGCCAGATCACGGCTGACATCAGGTTCAGGAATACCGTACCGATTATTTATAAAAGGGGTATTGGGTGTAGCCGGTAAAAAGGTAAGGGTTGAATTCTCATTCAATACAGGAAAATAGCAGAACTTACCTTGCAAAGGAGCACTTTGCCAAATGTTGGTTAAATCAATTTCGCCATTGACTGCAAAATACAAAGCAATACTCTTGGCTTTTCTATAGTGCTCAAGAGCTTTAATTCGATTGCAAATCTGATTTGATGATTTTGCTCGATACGGAACAGTAATTTTAGAGCGCACTTGCTTTATAGAGTTACGTAACGCAACTTTTAATTGGTCAGGCATACAATTACTTTTGTTATTTATCTTTACTGATTATTCGTTGTTTATAACGAAAGTTCAAGTATGTGGCACTACATAAATAACCAGTCTATTGGAAAAATTTTATCTGTGATTAAAAAAAAACTGGTCAAAAAAAAAAAAATAGGGTATATAGCCGTCCTGGTATTTTGTTCCACTTAAAAAGTGATTTAACGAATTGATGTTAACTCTCTGAGAGAATGGGTATGACTGACTTATTTGAAGAAGACGAAGAAGAAATAATTGAAGTTGAAGATGATTTTGAAGAGGTTGAAGTAGATACTGAATTTACTGATATGCCTGGTAATGGTTTGGATGCTCGCCGACGTTTGGAAAAAATGTTGGAAGAAAAGCGATTACGAGATGAGCTTGATGATTTTGTAGATTATTAAAGATGGGTTTTTGATGCATACCAGGGTATTAATAGATAAAGGTGATGTTGTTCCTGCATTTGGAATTGATGATCGCATCTTTTTGGGTGAGGGATTGTTTGAGACGATTAAGGTAGACAGTTCCAATCCTTGTTTTGCCCCGTTGCATTGGCAAAGGCTGGCTCATTCTGCTGGTCAGTTAGGTATCCCCTTTGATCTTTCTTTGGATGATTGGTGTGAGCATCTCATCCAGCAGATCAGACGTGACAATTTGTATCATGGGGGAATAAAAGCCATTTTAAGTGGAGGTCCTGCTCCCAGAGGATTGGCACAGAGAGGCCAGGTTAGCCAGCTGATTTTTCAAACCTTTAACTATCAAGTGCTTAAGCATCCGATACGTTTAATCAGTACCTCCTGGTTGAGGGATGCGGCAAATCCAGTCTACCAATTGAAAACGGTTAATTATCTGGAAGCTATACTGGCACGACGCCAGGCATTAACTCTTGGTGCGGATGATGCGCTATTTTTTAATTTACAGCATTTTGCCACTGAGACTACTTGCGCGAACCTGTTTTTGATAAAGAATAATGAGTTGATTACTCCACCTTTGGAACATGGTGTATTACCCGGTATAACTCGATCACGAATTTTATCGCTGTGCCAGGAGCATGATATTCCCTGTCTTGAACAAGGAATAACCAAAGCCATGATTGAAGAGGCAGATGCCGTTTTTATTTCTAATTCCTTGCAGGGAATCAGAGCCGTTCTTGCTGTTGATCAAGTAGTTTTTGAGGTGGCTCATCCTGTAATTGAGCAGTTAATCACCTTGCTTTCTCTTGATGAACTTAATAATGCAAAGAAACAAAACAGCTATGCCGGTGAGTAAAATACCGCCGTTTCTGTAAAAATGGTTGGGCTGAGCAAGGGCGTCCATTCCTGCATACCCAAAATAGGTGTAAATAATTTCTGCTGGTATCAGAAAAACAAAAGTGGTTACGAGGTAAAGTCGAAATTTAATTCCGGTAATCCCCATGCCGTAGTTAACCAAATTAAATGGCACTATGGGGACTAATCGCAAAAAAGCTACAAATATCCAGCCTTTTTCATCTACTCCGTTGATTAATTTATTCAGCTTTTCCCCTCTTTTTTTTGAAAACCAGTCGTAAGCGAGGTGTCTGGTAATTAGAAAGGCCAAGGCTGCTCCACTGGTTGCCCCTAATAAATTGAATAACAGGCCAAGCAATGGCCCAAATAGAGCGCCACCCGCCAATGTTAACACCATAGTTGGCAATAACATTAAGGTTGCCAGGCAGTAAATCAAGATAAACAGGGCTGGCGCCAGCCATCCCAGCTCATCAATCCAGTTAATGATTTCAGGGGAATGTTGTTGAAATGCTATGCCACAAAAAAAGAAGAAGGCAATGGCCAAAAGGAAGCAACTGATTTTAACAGGCTGGATTTTTTTGTAATTCATATCGCTCACTTTATTACAGGTACGATAGAGTCGCAAGTAATCTGAACGATTATTCTACCTAAGCTATGTTTAGACTTGGATTATAACTATTTAAATTGGTTTCAATCTTGTAAAATGAAATTTGATTTTATAATCCCGGTATTTTTATAGAGATTTGATAATATGGAACATTTGAGTTGGAAAGAAAAGCAAATTCAAAGAGCGAGACGCTGGATTAAATCACTGCTTGTGACATGGTTTCGCGTTGAGGTAAAGGGGCACTATCAGCCAGCGCCTAATTCAGTGATTATCGCAAACAGAACCTCTGTGATTGATGTATTATTGCTTTCAGTTTTTTTACCCGAGCGATTGACTATTGCATTACATCCATTAATGTTCAAAAAGTTATGGGTCAAGTTGGTTTTGCTTTTTGCTGAGGTTATTGTTATCGATCCCGGTAGTGCCAGGGCATCCAGGGTTTTGATTAAAGCAATCCGTTCTGGGAAACGCTGCGTTATTTTTCCACAAGGCTTAATAGGTGAACAAGAAGACAGTCTCAAGGTGTACGATGGACCTGGAGTTGTTTTGCAGAAAGCTGGAGCTGAAGTCATCCCAATTCGGATCGAAGGTGCTGAGCACAGTGTGTTCTCGATCAGCAAGAGTAAACACAGCATTCATATCGCGCCCAAAATTTCCCTTCATATAATGCCTTCACAGGTATTTATCCAGCCCCATCATGTTCCAGTAAACCGTCAGGCAGTCAGTTTGCGTTTATTTCGATTGATTGGTGACTTGGCATTTGCGAACAGTTTTCAGCCGCAAACCTTATTTACCGCATTAATCGAAGGGGTTGCCGTAGGCGTCAAAAATAAGGCTAAAATTGAAGACAGCAACCGCACTCCTTTGACTTATCGACAATTTATTGCTCGTTGTTTTATTTTAGGGAAGCAAATTAAAAAACAAACAGTAGCTGGAGAGCATGTTGGGATCATGATGCCCACCACTATTGCGGGAATGGTCACTTTTTTTGCTTTACAGGCGTACAGACGAATTCCTGCTATGTTGAATTTCAGCATGGGATTTTATAATTTAATTTCTGCATGTAATACCGCAGGAATTAAATCAATCTATACTTCCCGGCAATTTATTGCCACTGCCAAACTGGAGTCATTAATTGAAGAATTACAGGCCGCAGGTTTGATAATTCTTTATTTGGAAGATTTTAAATCATCCATAAATCTGGCTCATAAAATTTCAGGTCTGGTGAAAGGAATGTTTCCTGCTGTGGCTTATCGTCTCATTGGTGAGGCTATTGCACCGGATCAAACAGGGGTGATTTTGTTTACCTCAGGTTCAGAGGGGGTGCCAAAGGGAGTGGCTTTGAGCCATGCTAATATTTTGGCGAATTGCTGCCAAATGAAGTCACGGGTTGATTTTACTTCCCGAGATATTTTCTTTAATGCCCTGCCTATTTTTCATTGTTTCGGGTTAACCGCTGGTAGCATCACTCCATTGATTACCGGGATTCAATGCTTTTTCTATCCATCACCCCTGCATTATAAAGTCATTCCTGGTCTGGTGTATCAAACAGGAGCGACCATTATGTTTGGTACGGATACCTTTTTAACCGGGTATGCACGTGCCGCTGACCGATATGACTTCAGCAGTGTGCGTTATATTTTTGCTGGCGCTGAGAAAGTGAAGCCAGAAACCTTAAGATATTGGTCTGAAACGTTTGGAGTAAAAATTTACGAAGGATATGGCGCAACAGAAGCCTCTCCGGTTATTTCTTTGAATTGTCCATTAGCATCAAGTCCAGGTAGTGTAGGGATGATCTTGCCCTTTATGGAGAGCCGTATTGTTCCTGTAGAGGGTATCGTGGTGGGCGGACGCCTGCAACTGCGTGGTCCTAATATTATGCGTGGGTATATGAATGCGGATAAGCCAGGAACAATCATTCCACCTTTTGATGGCTGGCATGATACAGGCGATATCGTCACGATGACAGAAGATCATTTTATAACGATATCCGGTCGTGCGAAACGCTTTGCCAAAATTGCCGGGGAGATGGTTTCCTTAACTGCAGTTGAAGGCATAGCCGCTTCTGTTTGGCCTGAATTATTGCATGCTGCGGTTACCAGAAAATGCCCCAGAAAAGGGGAGCAGATCGTGTTATTCAGCGAAGCAGTACATGCAGATAAAATGAATTTCATTAAAAAAATTCATGAACAGGGACATTCAGAACTGCTTGTGCCTCATACAATATATCCTGATAGCAAAATACCGATTTTACCCTCTGGTAAAATTGATTATATTTCTTTGGAGCACATTATTCAGGAAGAACAGCAGCTGCATGAAGAGGAAATGGTCTAAATGAAAATTATTTTAATTGTCGTTGTGTTCATCGCCCTTGTGGTGGGGGTGATGTATTTATTTCCGCAAATTAATTTCAGGGACATGCCTAAAGGTTTAATCGATGGACAGTTATCCGAAACAAAACCGAATTGGGTAAGCAGTTTCGTTGCTGCAGATGACGCACATTACATTGCTCCACTTAAAGTTGATACCCTGACACAATTGGCTGAATGCATCAAAAGTAATGTCCCCCAAGTTAACATAACTCAATTGGATAAAACTCATTTGATTGCTTACAGGCAAAGCAGAATATTTCATTTTGTAGACTGGCTTATTATACGTTCAGATGGCAATGTTGCTTCTAGTGCTACTATGGGACATTCGGATTTTGGTATGAACAGAGACCTTATTGAACACATCAGAAGCGTATGTCGATGAGCATTTAATCTGTTGATCATATTAGAGTTTATACTGTATTGATATTAT
Source organism: Legionella sp. km535 (assembly GCF_003990085.1). Taxonomy (NCBI): domain Bacteria; kingdom Pseudomonadati; phylum Pseudomonadota; class Gammaproteobacteria; order Legionellales; family Legionellaceae; genus Legionella; species Legionella sp. km535. The sequence goes on from NZ_RZGU01000015.1 coordinate 20,905, forward strand.
GAATCATCTATTTTGCATTTATCATATGCCTATCAACAGTTTGGAGCCAGTAAATGAAACGAATGGTTTTCTTGTTGCTGTGTTTACTTCCATTTTTTCTCGTTTTATTTTTTCCCAAAAAATCGAGCCCGGTTATTCTTATCGTTGGGGATAGCCTAAGTTATGCTTACGGTATACGCTCCCAGGACAGCTGGGTCAATTTGCTGAAAGAGCGACTAAAAAATGAAAACTATCAATACGAAGTAGTCAATTACAGTATTCCTGGTGATGTGACAGAAAATGGGTTGCATCGACTTCAATGGGCTCTAAATGAATTCAACCCCAAGATTACTATTATTGAAATGGGGGCAAATGATGGGCTTCAACATGTTCCAATACAAACGATTAAGTCGAATTTATTAAAAATGATTGTATTGGCCAAGCAAAAAAACAGTAAGGTACTTTTATTAGGTATGCGATTGCCTGTTGATTACCCATCATCCTATAGAGCAGCCTTTTCGAACTTATATCCTGCTTTGGCAAATCAACAGAATATTGCACTGGTTCCGGTTTTACTCAAATACGTAGATACGAATAAAAATCTAATGCAGGATGATAAACTGCATCCTACTGAGCAAGGGCAATTTATTATACTGGAAACGGTTTGGCGCCAATTAAAAAAATTACTTTAACCGTCTTCCAAGGGATTAAAATTTGAAATTAAGTCCCCCATAGATGTAATTGAGTTTGTATTTATAATTTGTATTAAAGTATATAGTGTTAAAGTTTTGGCTCCCACCATTTAAAATTAAAAACAGATGGGGAGATAATTTCCACTTTGCTTGTATGTAAGCGCTGTTTTTTTGCACATCACCCAGGTTATAAGGAATAAGTGCTACGTTATCTACGGCATAAATTCGCTTTCCTAAAAACACGCTCAGTTGCAATTCTTGAGGTACGAAAAAATAACTGGGCATGATGTAGTGCGTTAATGTGATTTCTGTTCCCAGGGTATTGTTTAAGTTTTGGGATCGGGTTGGGTTAGATGAGTGAATGCTGTATAACCTGAAATACAACCAATTCATTTGCTCAAAAAAACTAAAACCAAAAGTTGGGGTTACCTGATTTATTGCCAAATTGTCATTTCGAATAACGCTGGTACCGTATTTGCTGTAAGCGTAACCTACATCCAGATAATAGGTTTTATTGTAATTTAAAAAAGAGACCATTGGAGCGATAATATTTGTATTATCGGTTTCATGGGTTGGATCATTGCCCCAAATTTTATAGGAATCCAATCGTAGTGTTAACGTGCCAGGAACATAGTCTGGCGTCAGAGGTGCACGAACTGAAAAATACCCAACATCCTGACGCAAAGCTGGAATGTCGTATTTATAGTTCAGATTGAGGTGGGTCTCGCCAAATGTAATGCCCAAGCGCTCTAAATATTGAAGATCGATTATAGCTCCCTCAGTATTGAGGTTGTTCCGAATAGGTGATCCTGGATAGGCCACTGATACCGCTTGAGGGGTAATGTTTGTTGTCCACCTATCGCCTGCCCAGGAGAGGTTGGTTACAATCAATAAAAATATGCAGGTTATTATTGTTTTTATCATCATGAAATTACAAAGGAAAACTATAGAGTTTTTAATATTTACATAGTTCCACTCTGTTTACAATCAACTTAAAATGATGTGTCACGGCTGTCCCATTAAAAATGTGACGTCTTTCCGAGCGTAGCGAGGAATCTCCTGCAAATTGGCACAATCTGAATTAATGCATTAATTAACATTACCTTATCAGCATCTTGGCTGCAAATGCTAAACAAATTGCTCAGACTATTCCGTAGTCACTGGGCTGTCGAGAACAGTCTACATTGGGTCTTGGACGTTACATTACGTGAAGAGGATTCTCGCGTACGCAAAGATCATGCTCCTGAAAATATGGCGATGGTTCGGCATATTATTTTGAACGAGTTACAAAATACCAAAAAGAAATTTAAGGATATGAGCATTAGGCGTCTGCAGAAAAAGGCTGGCAGGGGATACTCAACTCTTGATATGATTTTAATGGCCGCATTGTAATGGGATCGTGCAACCTTGCAGGAGATTCCTCGCTACGCTCGGAAAGACGTCATATTTTTAATGGGACAGCCGTGAATGATGTGTTGAAAAATAGACTTAATATGGCCGTGATGCTATATTTACTCTTATTGATTTTTTCATGAGGAAAAAACGCATGAGGCTGATAAAAGATGGTAACAGGGCCCTGATGTCGGTTCTGTTGGTTGGATTTGTCTTTTTAAATTCGATGTCTTTTGCTGCTTCGGATAACAACCCATGGAAAAAATCGTTTAGTCTGGAGCAAAACAAACACTATCTGGACGCTGCGAAGGTCTTAGAGCCTATGCTGAACACAACACCAAAGAATGAATTTCTTCTGCTTCGCTTGGGTTGGCTGTATTATTTGCAAACGGAATACAACACATCGATATCCTACTATAAAAAAGCTCTTGAACTCAATTCAGATTCCATCGATGCGCGTTTGGGATTAACTTTGCCTCTTTTAGCACAACAGCGATGGAAAGAAGCTGCTCTTTATGCAAAAGAAGTAATTAAAATCTCCGCATGGGATTATAATGCCAATGTGAGGCTGATGACCTCTGAATCAGCTCTTTTGCAGTGGGAAATTCTTGAACCTCATGCTGCAGAAATGGCCAAACGTTATCCTTCAGATCCAACGGTGTACATTTTTCTGGCCAGAGCCCAAGCTTGGCAAGGTAAGAAAACTTTGGCTATTAAAAATTATCAATTGGTACTGGAGCGATCCCCCGACAATCAAGAGGCGCTTGATTACCTTAAAAAGCATCAGTGACTATCAGGTTGATTCTGTATATCTGAGCTTTATGTGTTGACCATTCCGATTTCAATGTCTCGTGATAAGGGGATTCAGTTTATGAATCCTCTGCATGTTCTGAATTTATTTTAAGTAATCAATATAATAACAAAAATTTCAACTATGCTTTATGTATTGAGGTATTGTTTGGAGTCGTTATGGCAACGTACAGACAAGCTGGAAAAATGACTGAAGTTGAGGTTGAAACCAATTATTTTCCCAATCCTGAAGTTCTTAAACGTCTTATTATTACTGAAAGTGGTTTTGTTTTTGATCCATTGCGGGGCAAAAATTACAGAGTGAACAGTAATGGATTGGCAATCATAAAATTCATCCAGGACGGTTCTAACCTGGCACAAATTATTGAAAAATTAAGTGAAGAGTATCATGTGAGCAGGGAAGTGATAGAGCATGATATTCAAGAATTCTTTACTAATTTACAACAACAAATCAAATGAAAACAAAGAACCGATTCACTGTGGCAATCACAGGCATGAATGCTCTACCTGAAAATCCGGCGCCAGGGATTTCTGTTGCATCCTGTCTGCGTAAATCTTTTGGCGATAAGGTTCGTATTGTTGGCTTGGGTTATGATGCTTTTGATGTGGGCTTATATGCTGAAGACCTATGCGATGCTGCGTATTTGTTGCCCTATCCCAGATTTGGATCAGAGGCTTTGTTTTTGCGCATGCTTGATATTAAGAAAGAGGAACCGATAGATGCTCTGATACCTTGTCTTGATTCCGAGCTATCTGGGGTTATCGGGCTTTCCGAGCGATTGCTAAGTCTGGGCATTCATACTTTTTTACCAACACGTGATCAATTGAATCGTTGTCATAAAGATCGGCTACCTGAACTCGCCAGTAAAATCAATATTCCTTATCCCGAAGTAAAGGCTCTTTATACACCTGATTTTTTTAATTTTTGTAATTATGAAGGATGGACTTATCCTTTAATAGTTAAAGGCCCTTTTTATGATGCAAGAAAAGTATTCTCTCCGTATGAGGCAACAGCAGCATTTAACGATATGGTTAAGGACTGGGGCTATCCCATTTTGGCTCAACGTTACATCCTGGGTGAGGAATGTAATCTTAGTGCTATAGGTGATGGCCAGGGTGCAATGATCGGTGGTGTTATCATTAAGAAAGTTGCATTAACCAGTAAAAATAAAGCCTGTGTTGGTGTGACTATTTATGATGAGGCAGTGTTTCAATTCGCCGAGAACATTATAAAAGAGTTGAAATGGAAGGGGCCATTTGAATTAGAGTTAATGTGTGATTCAGAGGGGCATTATCACCTCATCGAGATTAATCCTCGTTTTCCTGCCTGGATTTCGATATCCGAAAAATCGGGTCAAAATTTGCCTGCGCGATTAATCGAAATGACTTTGGGGCTAGAGTATCGCTCCAAGTTTGAGGAACCTGAAACGGGCACTTATTTTATTCGCTATTCTAACGAGCAAATGGTTAGTTTGAATCAAATTGAGAAAATGATTGCTTATGGTGCTTCTGTTGTCGATATTAAGGAATAAATATGGGCAAACAAAAAAAAATATGGTCTAAACCTGCTATCATCATGCAGCAGGCTGGAGGCGTGAATAAGTTTAATGGATATCGGGATGAATTTTGTCAGAGTCATATCGATGGAATCCCCGTGTTGCCCCTTCTTGATCAATATCATTCCCCCTTATTTATATTATCTGAAAAAAAAATCCGAGAAAATATACGCCATCTTACTCGTGTATTTCGTGCACTTTGGCCGGAAATGATACATGCCTGGCCTTATAAAACCAATTACTTGTCTGCCGTGTGTCACATAGCGCATCAGGAAGGTTCCTGGGCAGAAGTCGTCTCTGATTTTGAGTACGCCAAAGCAAAACAGTCAGGCGTTCCAGGTTCTCGCATTATTTTGAATGGTCCTTATAAATCTCAAAAGCTTCTAAAGGAAGCGATAAAAGATAATGCGTTTATCAATATCGATCATTTTGATGAATTACTGATGATTGAACAAATTGCCAAAGATATGTCTGAAGTTGTTCAAGTCGGAATAAGACTGAATTTTAACAATGGGTATACAGAACCATGGAGTCGCTTTGGTTTTAATATTGAAAACGGTGAAGCGATGAGGGCGGTGCTCCGTATTGGAGGAAGCAAGCATCTTGAGTTAACCGGATTACACAGCCATATAGGAACATTTATTCTCGATACACGAGCATATGCCGAGCAAGTGCGCATTATGTGTGCCTTTATGGACGCTGCAGAGCGGGAGATAGATTGCAGGATTAGTGTATTGGATATAGGAGGCGGATTTGCCTCGTTTAATGCTTTAAGAGGGATCTATTTATCTCCTGAACAAATTGTTCCTCAAATTGAGCAATACGCTCAAGCCATTACAAACAGCTTGAGGGCTGCGACTGCTCACCGTGAGGCAGAAGGAAAACCTTTGCCAATGTTAATACTGGAAACAGGAAGAGCAGTTATTGATGATGCAGAGTGTTTGATTACTCGTGTAGTTGGTAATAAACGTCTGCCTGATGGACGTCGTGGCTGTATACTTGATTCGGGAGTCAATCTGTTGTTTACCGCATTTTGGTATAACCATATGGTTAAGCCTTTAAGACCATTGGATGGTATTTCTGAAGATACTGTTTTATATGGTTCTTTATGTATGAATCTGGACGTCATTCACAGTTCGATTTTTTTGCCACCGCTCAACGTTGGTGAGCCATTAATGATCACGAACACGGGTGCTTATAATAACACTCAATGGATGCAATTTATTCAATATCGACCTAACATCATCATGATTATGGAGCAGGGGAATGTTGAAGTTATTAGAGAAGCTGAACGCTTGGAGACGCTACAATCATTGGAACATGTTCCTCTAGCATTAAGAGAGCTTGAGATTCAAAAGAAGCCTGGAACAATTGACGAGTAGTGTTAAATTTTAATGACTTAAGAATGGATATTGTCATGTTATCAACTAGATTAAGTACTATTTTAAATTTCAATTCAGTTTATTCGTTTAAAACGAATGTAGTGCATCGTTTATTCCGTGCCTATGCAACGGTGTTTTTTTGTTATTCACCCTGGGTCGGAGCATGGTTTGCGCTAATCAGCTGGGCATCGCCCAGAACAGCCTTCGCTGGCCTGTTTAGTTTACTGTGTACTTCGATCTTTGGTCGATTATTATCGATAAATCCTCCTGGTGATCTGCATCTGGTTAATGGCTTGCTTTGTGGTTTGTTTTTAAGTGCCTATTATCCAATATCGATTCAGTTATTTTTGGGGTTGATTATTATTACCTTATTTATAACAACGTGTACCAATTGGTTATGTAATTTTATGTGGAATTTAGGCAAGGTGCCTTTGATGACTTTACCTTTTGTTTTAGGCACATGGCCTCTAATTATCCTTTTTCACGAACAACAATTGGTATCATTTCCATCATTGATGTTCGTTCAGGCGAATTTGCCTTCATTTATGTCGTTCCCTTGGTCTGATGTCTTTTTTTCTACTGTAGGTGGATTAATGCTTGTTCCATATCCGCTCCCGGGTGCGCTTATCTTTTTGGGGTTATTTGTAGCTTCTCGATATCTTACTTTTTTAGTGATTTCTGGTTATATTATTGGCGCCTTGACCTTACACCTGTTTGGTTATGATATGCTGATTACCCAAACAGGATATAATTTTATGTTGGCGACTATAGCTATCGGTGGAATTTTCATGGTTCCAGGTAAGTTCAGTTATTTTGTTGCTTTATGTGGAAGTGCTCTGGCTGCCCTGTCAGTTGTTGTTCTCTATAAACTATTATTCCCTGTTCAGCTTCCCCTTTTGGTTCTGCCCTTTTTGCTAAGTACTTATTTTTGGTTAGGTGGTCTAAATTACAGAATCAAAAAAAAGAAAGGTCCTTTAAATTTGGATATGCCTGTTTCACCTGAAATTGCCTGGGAACGATACCGCTTGGAGTCTGTACGAGGCATTCATTTGGAGAGTATTTTTATCACCCAATTTTTTGCGGAGGAATGGCGAGTTGCATTAGATTCAAAGGAGAATCACTTTTATTTTGCACGTATTGATGAGGTGGACGAGCATCCTGTTTATGCTCCTGTAAACGCAAGTGTCGTAGAAATGCGTGATAGTGCCAATGTGAAGCATCATAAGGCAGCAATAGATCAGTCTTGGGGGAATTTTATATTGCTTCGAGATTATGGGGGACAATATATTTTGCTTCCGTATCTAAAAAAGGGGAGTTTAAAGCCTAATACTGGAGATTGGATCACAGCAGGATTACCTATTGCTGCTTGTGAACAATTTGATAAAGAGCATCGCTTTTACATTCAGGTACAAAAAGGAGTAAGACCTTCCAGCGAGATGGTGCCTTATCATTTTTCTAATGTCATCACACATAAACCCAACCAGCCCAAACAATTTAATCTTTTTTATTATCCAACAGATGGCGATTATATTGTCAGTGCACAACGGAATAATGAGCTTGCTGAAGCCCTTGATTTACAATCAGGTCTTACACTTCACTATCGGGTGACGTGTGATAATGAACCTGAATGCATCATGATGCTACAAACCGGGATTACTCCTCAAGGACAGACTCGATTATATGCGCAAAGAGATCGCTCATTAGGTTATGAGCAGACACCGCTTACCCTTGCTTTTTATGATTCTCAGGGTGAGAAGGATATTTTATTGGATCTATGGGCACTTGCTCTGGGATTAACTCCTTTAACAACACAAGCTGAGGTTTGGAGCGATTCACCTGCACTGGATTTATGGCCTCTTGATTTTGGAAAACGTTTATTGTTGCGATTAATCAGACCTCTAGGCGTAGGATGCAGAAGTGTTTATACACGCTCCTGGAATGAGGAATCTAAAGTCTGGATTCAAAAGGCTACTCATAAAGCTGACATTCTACCAGGCATGCAATGGCATGCTGCGACTACAGCTTTTATCGATCCAGAGAAGGGCGTGATTAAATTAAGCCTGGAAGTTTTTGGGAAAACATGGGAAGCCGAACTCATACAAGGGCAGCATTCTGGTAAGGCAGGCGCATAAAGCCTGTCTAAAAGCCAGGTTAAGTAACCTCTCTGAAATAAAGATGCAATGGATCTGGAATCTCAGTAAATATGTACTATTATTAGATCGATTGATTATTTATTGTCTAAATATAAGGAGGTTATCATGAACCTGATGCAATATGAGCCATGGAATATGCTGCGACACATAAAAGACGATGTAGATACCTTATTTCAAAATAATTTATTAAGTGGTGGTAAAAATCTGTCTTCATTTTTAAAAAATGAACTATGGCCAGAAGTCGATATTGAAGAAAAGGAACATTGCTATATTGTAAAAGCAAATTTGCCCGGAATGGAGGCTAAAGATTTGAATGTACATTTTGGCAATGGTTTATTAACTTTATCTGGTGAATTATGTTCAGAGCATAATGAAAAAGGGAAAAATTTTATTTGTACTGAACGCACCAGCGGCTCATTTTCTCGTCAATTCAACCTGGAAGGTGTATCTGATGACGCTAAAATTGATGCTACGTTTAGAAATGGAGTATTGTCCGTAGAAATTCCAAAAATGATATCCAAAGGTAAAAACAATAGAAAAATCGAAGTAAAATCAGAGTAAGCGGCAGATGAGTTGTTCCTGCTCTTTGAAACTGTCCTGGCTTCATGGGGATAGAATAACATTCAATCTCATTGTGATTGTTGGGGCAGTAGGAGCTTGGCGTGTTATTATCTCTAACACGCCTTCATGCGAATTATTTTTTCAGTACGTAACTTCCCGGTGCATCCATTAGCGGCGATAAAGGAAGTTGATCCAGTACCGGTGCCATGATGGATTTACCCGAATGAGTTTTTAGCCAACTGAGCCACTCTTCCCACCAGGAGCCTGGATGTTCGACGGAATGTTCTAACCATTCATCTGCACTCTTCGGGCACGTGTAGTTGGTGCGATAACCGTATTTTTTTGTAGCTGGGGAGTTAATAATACCCGCTATATGTCCTGAGCCACCTAATACAAATTGTTTAGGCCCATTCATGAGTTGAAAACCAATATAAGTGGTTTTCCATGGAGCGATATGATCCTTTTGTGTTGAAAGGAAAAACGTGGGGATATCAATGGCTCTAACATCAATTGGAGTATGATTGAGTTTTATTTTACCCGGTTTTACCAGATCGTTATGCAAATACATCCAGCGTAAATATTGTGAGTGCATCGTAGCTGGCATGTTGGTTGAATCCGCATTCCAATACAGAATATCAAAAGGAACCGGATTTTTTCCATGCAGATAATTTTTGATGAAAAATGACCATATCAAATCGTTTGCTCTTAGAGAGTTAAAACTGGAGGCCATAAATTTACCATCAAGATAGCCTTTTGCATCCATTTCCTCTTCCAGCTTTTTAATCTGTTGCTCATCAATAAAAACCGATATATCACCGGGATCACTAAAATCAATCATTGCCGCGAGGAAGGTCGCACTGCGAATCGAGTTATTCTGGTGCTTTTTATTGTAAGCCAATAAAGTAGCAAGCAGTGTGCCTCCAATGCAAAATCCTAATGCATTCACTTCTTTGACGTTTAATTGCTTCTGAATGGTTGCAATGGCGGTCATAGGCCCTTCTTTTAAATAATCGTATAAGCTTTTTTTGGCAAATCGTTCATCAGGGTTTACCCAGGAAATAATAAATACCGTAATTCCCTGAGAAACCAGCCATTTTATTAATGAATTATGGGGGCTTAAATCTAAAATATAATACTTGTTGATCCATGGTGGAATTATGAGCAGGGGTATTTGTTTTACTTTGCTTGTTTGTGGGGTGTATTGAATTAATTCCATCATGTCATTACGAAACACTATTTTTCCAGGAGTAGTTGCAATATTGACTCCAAGTTTGAATGCTTCGGAATCGGTCATTTTGATGTTCAATCGTGCTGAATTGATTTCCAGGTCATTTAGCAGATTATGCAAACCATGCAATAGATTTTTACCACGACTTTGAATGGTTTCAGCAATGAGTTGTGGATTCGTGTGGATAAAATTAGCGGGAGAGAGTGCATCTAAATAGTGTTTGACGAAAAAACGCACGCGTTTTGCTAAATTTTTATCCCCATATTCCATTTTTTCCAATAAGGAATTCATGTGTTGATTGGCGAGAAGGTACTGTTGGCTTAATAAGTTAAAAAAAGGATTATTAATCCAGTCCTCTCCATGGAATCGATGATCTTCAATGGGCATGGTTTTCCCTTGCAGCCAATGATTTAATTGGTTTTGAGCCAGGTTGACTGCATCATTCCAATACTCCAATTGCATTTGCCAAACTTTTTCGGGGTTATTTAATACGACGGTAATTAAATTTTGGAAATTTTCTGTTAAATCAATAAATTGACTCAATAAGGCAGGAAGCTGGTTTGGCATTTCTTTTAAGTCAGTAATGATTTGCAGGCTTTTTTCTGCAACAGACTGCATTAGATCACTGATTTCTTTATCATGAGTCATCCTGTCTCCTGAAAAAAATAATAAGATTCTTTATTCTTAATCCTTTAGACGAGATTAGCAAGTGTAAAAATTGGTTATTAGTTGGAATTTATGCCAAACTTTTTAGTATCATCCCGACGAGATGCATTATCATGAAGAAAATTCTGAGCACCATTTTACTTATGGAGCCCTACAATTTTTTATCTATTTTCTTCCTTTGATGCTGCTTTTAGGCAGTCATTATATTGGTTCTCTTTTTGATAGGCTGGGCCTTATACAAGAAATTTAAATAAATGGTACTATATTCCCTTACAGTATCTCACTTCGTATTAATGCGAATGAGGGGATGGTGTATTGTTCAAAAACTGACAGGGAGTACAATGGTTAAATTCATTCGCAATCAACTCTTAATCATTCAATTTATTTTGATGTTATTCATTGGGGCAGGTATCGTTCTGCCCGCTTATGCAGAAGTGAATAATAAAGAAAAAAACAAGCGTGAACTGGTTGTTTTAATTCATGGATTAATGCGTACGTCAATGAGTATGAGTTTATTAAAATCCTTTTTGGAACATCAGGGATATACTGTATATTCATACAGTTATCCTTCCCCGAAATATACGATTCACGAACACAGCATGCATTTATCCCGGTACATTGGTCAGGTATTAGAAAATAATCCCGAGGTTAAAGTTCATTTCATTACGCATAGTCTTGGGGGAATAATTGTTAGAGAAGCTCTAGCCAAAATGTCGGAAAAACAATTAAAGAATATTGGTTATTTAATTATGATGGCTCCGCCGAACCAAGGGTCGTTTTTAGCAAGAATGTCTACAAAACTATTTCCATTCTTTACATCGCCCATAAAGCCTTTGGCAGAACTGAGTTCCGAAGAATCATCTTACGTGCATCATGTACCCGTGCCAAAAATTAAAATGGGGATAATCGCGGGGCGATTTGATGCAAAAGTACCGCCTTCATCTGCTGATTTGGATGGAAAAGCCGATATTGTCGTTATAAATTCTACTCATACCTTTATTATGAATAATTTTAAAACGCAGAAACTCATACTGAATTTTTTAGAAAAGGGTACCTTTGATGGGGCTTGAGCCTATCAGAATGAGTCGTGCTCTTTACCCGTTTTGGCAATTCAGACTTCAACCCTCTGTGATTTGGTTCGATCCGTAGGTCTCAAAAAGCTACGGTCACTTTTACTGGAACATCAAAGCTGTTACTATTTTCTTTAGAGATAAGAATAATGGATTGTTCCTTGAAGCGTCATTTGAACGACGCCTGCTTTATACTTCCTTTTTTATTATCTCCCTTGTGCATTTAACGCACACTTTGTCCGCATTCATCGGCCTTTAATCCCCGCCAGAATCTACGGATAGTAATGACTCTTATTGTTTTAAGCAGTTTTAGATTGTGTACAGACTAAAACTGGATTATCACTCTGTATCATGCAAGGAGCACCATGAAACGTTACTTCTTTTTACTCGCTGTATCGACTGTTTTACCAAACCATCCATCCTGTGCAGAAACGCGAATAGCGCGTTATCACCGCTTTAATAATGTATTATTGGTTAATCCTGTCTATGTGACTTAAGGAGAGAATTCATGCAGCAAACTAACAAAAAAAGCCACCTGTTTTTAGGCAGGGTATTAGCCTTTCTGTGCTTCTGGTTGGCGGGAGGGACAGGGCAAGCAGGGAAGGCATTATGGACGTTTGAACCGTTAACGGCAACGACTGTTACAGTGCCATCCAACGGTACGGTTAAAGTACTCTATCGAGTCACCAATCAATCCGCCAAGTTAAAAAATCTGATATTAGACTCTCGTCCCGAAAACACGCCAGCTGGCCTTAGCGCCTCGCCCTGTCAGCTTGCGACCAAAGGAAGTACCTGCATACTGATACTGACCATCAATGGGAACGAGATGCCCGCTACAGGAATTCACAAGGGCCCAGTACTCTGTGCGCAATTCAGTGCAAGTCAATGTTATCGCCCACCCGAGGCCAATATTCTGCATATTACCCGAGTCAATCCTGTGCCTGATGACGCATCAATTTCAGTGACGGGTTCTCCATTAATTCTGTTCCCGGCTTATCCGGCGCTTTCCGGATTACCCCGAATTTTAACAATTACCAACAACTCCCTGACCACGACAGCAACGAACGTATCAGCAACTTTGCCTGCTGATTGGAGTGATGTCACCCAAGATGCCTCGAACTGCTTGAGTATTGCTCCAGGAGGCAGTTGCCAACTCACCTTCACCCCGGGCACTGTGACGCATGGACCAATTATTGCGCCTGTTTCAGGAAGTAATACGAACAGTATCAACGCCAGCCTTACCGTCAACTTCCCTTGGATAACCAATGGTGAGGTATACTCTATGGCGTTAGATTCAGTAAATAATATCATTTATCTAGGTGGTGATTTTACTGCAGTGGGGCCAAACACCGGCTTTGGCGTTGCAATTGATGAGGCCAGTTCACAAACGTTACCAACTGCTCCCCGGGTGAACAGTGATGTGTTCACGGTTATCTCAGATGGTACTGGTGGATGGTTTATTGGAGGAGACTTTACACAAGTCGGAGGCGTTGCACGCAACCGAATCGCTCATATTTTATCCGACTACACCGTTGATGTTCAGTTCAACCCCAACGCAAACAGCGCCGTCAGAGCCTTGATCCTGGATGGCAGCACGATCTATGTTGGGGGTGATTTTACCAGCATTGGAGGCCAGTTTCGTAACCGTATCGCCGCATTGGATATGGGCACCGGCCAGGCTACAGCATGGAACCCAAACGCAAACAGCAGTATTAATGCACTGGCCCTTAATGAGGGCATAGTCTATGCCGGAGGGGGATTCACCAGCATCGACGGTCAAGCCCGTAACTACGTTGCGGCACTTGATACAGGCACCGGCCAAGCTACAGTATGGGACGCAAACGCAAACAGCACTATCAATGCTCTGGCAGCTAATGCTAGCGCTGTCTATGCTGGAGGAAACTTCACCAACATCGGGGGCTTTGCTCGAAACCATATTGCGGCACTGGATTTGGGCACCGGTCAGGCTATAGCATGGAACCCAGACGCAAACAGCTACGTCAGAACTGTGGTTCTTGATGGCAGTACCGTCTACGTCGGAGGAGCCTTCACCATCATCGGTGGACAAGCACGTAATTACATAGCGGCACTGGATTCAGCTTTTGGTCAGGCTGATCCATGGGATCCTAGCGCAAATCAACCCGTCTACAGTCTGGCCATCAATACCAGCACCGTTTATGTCGGGGGGGTATTCACCAGCATCGGCGGTCAAGCCCGTAACCGCATTGCGGCACTGGATACCGGTACCGGCCAGGCTACCGCATGGAACCCTAGTGCAAATAACTTCGTCTTGACCCTGGCCCATAATGGCAGCACTGTCTATGCAGGGGGAAGCTTTACCAGTATCGGCGGTCAAGCTCGTAACCGCATTGCGGCATTGGATTTAAGTACCGGCCAGGCTACGGCTTGGAATCCTGACGCAAACAGCATTATCTATGCCCTGGCTCTTAATGGCAGCACCGTTTATGCAGGGGGACAATTCACCAGCATCGGCGGTCAAGCCCGTAACCGCATTGCAGCACTGGATTCAGGTTCGGGCCTGGCTACAGCCTGGAACCCGGCAGCAAACAACACCGTTTATGCTTTGGCTCTAAATGGGAGCTCTGTTTATGCCGGAGGATTATTTTCCACCATCGGTGGTCAGGTTCGTAACCGTATCGCGGCATTGGATTTGAGCAGCGGCCAGGCTACCGCATGGAATCCTGCCGCAAACAATATTGTCTATGCTTTGGCCTTCAATGGCAGTGCTGTTTATGCCGGTGGAAGCTTCACCAGCATCGGCGGCCAGTTTCGTAACCGTATCGCGGCATTGGATTTGATCAGCGGTCAGGCTACAGCATGGAACCCTGACGCCAATAACACCGTCAACGCCCTGGCCCTTAATGCCAGCACTGTCTATGCAGGGGGGCAATTCACCAGCATTGGAAGCCAAGCTCGCAACCGTATTGCGGCACTGGATTTAGGCACCGGCCAGGCTACGGCATGGAACCCTAATGCCAATAATACTGTTAACGCCCTGGCTCTTAATGCCAGCACTGTCTATGCAGGGGGGCAATTCACCAGCATTGGAAGCCAAGCTCGCAACCGTATTGCGGCACTGGATTTAGGCACCGGCCAGGCTACGGGATGGAACCCTGATGCCAATAACACTGTTGATGCCCTGATTTTTAGTGGCAGTACTATCTATACCGGAGGGCTCTTCACCAAAATCGGTGGCGAGATCTCACGAGGTGTTGCCATATTGCCTGAATAGTCGATTACTGAGGAAGCGTAATAATCAGTATTATCTGGTTTATTATGCCTCCGATCGTTTGAGTTTCCTGAGGAATTTATTTAATCAAATTATTTTGTAAGCATTTTGAGTGTGATGTATCTTAATTTTACCCATGGAGCATGTCAATTGATAAGAAACCCAGCCCTTCTCCCTTAAAAAGGGAGAAGGGACCTGAATTTACCACTTGTGTTCAAATAAATACCATTCATGTGGGACAGCCCTGTGAATAAAAGCATTTTCATTGGATATTTTCCTCATAATAAGGTACTATTCGCCTTTTGTCATATATAGAACCAATTTAGTACTATATTTATACTATAGAGTCTAAGGAAGAATGAGAGCCACTCTCTGATTTTATTCTGAATTAAGACCTATCCGGTACTAGATTATTCGGTTTGGGGGTGTTATGCTGCGCCTTAGCAAATTGGCTGATTATGGAACAGTAGTGATGGTGTATCTTGCCAAGCATGCACAGGATCTTTGTAATGCTCGTGATATTGCCTTTCATACCCATTTAGCGGTACCAACAGTCAGTAAAATATTAAAACGTTTAACCAGTGCAGGGCTATTAACTTCAGTGCGCGGAGTAACCGGAGGATACCGATTACAAAGGCCAGCTACTGAAATATCCGTGTCACAAATTATTTATGCTTTGGAAGAACATCGTGGATTTACTGAGTGCAGTTTGCAACCCAATGATTGTTCTTTGCAGGGAGTATGTACCATTCAGGGTAATTGGCGATTAATAAGCCGTGCGATAGAAACTGCGCTGGATAGTGTCAGTCTGGAAGCATTGGCAAAACCAACTCTTCATACACAGGATGTTGATCGAGTCCGGCAATTAGCAAGTGGAGTAAATCGTGGCTAAAAGCAGTGAGCAAATTAATTCTCTGCTCGACAGAGATTATCAACATGGTTTTATTACCGACATTGAGGTGGATACTTTTCCTCCCGGATTAAATGAGGACGTCATTCGTCGTTTGTCCGCAATAAAAGGTGAACCTGAATTTCTATTGGAATGGCGTTTAAAAGCGTTCAGGCATTGGCTGACCATGCCTCATCCTGAATGGTCGAGCGTGCATTATCCTCCTGTAGATTATCAAGCGATTTCTTATTATTCAGCGCCCAAAAGTAAAAAAGACGCGCCTAAAAGCCTTGATGAAGTGGATCCCGAATTATTAAGAACCTATGAAAAGCTGGGCATCCCTTTAAGAGAACAGGAAATGCTTGCTGGAGTCGCTGTGGATGCTGTTTTTGACAGCGTTTCGGTTGCTACGACATTTAAAGCCAAACTGGCTGAAAAAGGGGTTATTTTTTGCCCATTTTCAGAAGCGGTACATGAGCATCCTGATCTACTCATGCAATATTTAGGTTCCGTTGTATCTTATCGTGATAATTTTTATGCCGCTTTGAATTCTGCTGTATTCAGCGATGGCTCCTTTGTGTATATCCCCAAGGGGGTACGTTGTCCCATGGAGTTATCAACCTATTTTCGTATCAATGCCGCTTCTACAGGCCAGTTTGAGCGCACTCTGATTATTGCCGATGCAGACAGTTATGTGTCTTATCTTGAAGGTTGCACCGCTCCCATGCGTGATGAAAACCAATTGCATGCGGCTGTTGTAGAGCTGGTGGCTTTGGATGGCGCACAAATTAAATATTCAACAGTACAAAATTGGTATCCAGGCGATAAAGACGGAAAAGGCGGAATCTATAATTTTGTGACCAAACGCGGTGCCTGCAGAGGTAAGCGGTCAAAAATTTCCTGGACTCAGATAGAAACAGGATCAGCAATAACCTGGAAATACCCAAGCGTTATTTTACAGGGTGATGATTCTGTCGGTGAGTTTTATTCTGTTGCCTTAACGAATAATTGCCAACAGGCTGATACGGGAACCAAAATGATTCATTTGGGAAAAAATACCCGTTCGACCATTATTTCAAAAGGGATTAGTGCTGGTCGTGCCCACAATGCCTATCGAGGTTTGGTTCGCATTGCGCCAACGGCCACTAATGCACGAAATTACACCCAATGCGATTCGATGTTAATGGGTAGTGAGTGCTCAGCGCACACTTTTCCCTACATTGAAGTAAAAAATCCAACGGCTCAGGTTGAGCATGAAGCGACGACATCAAAAATCAGTGAAGAACAATTATTCTATTGCCAACAAAGAGGCATAGACACTGAAGATGCAGTTTCAATGATCGTAAACGGCTTTTGTAAGCAGGTATTGAAAGAATTACCCATGGAGTTTGCGGTGGAAGCCACTAAATTGTTAGGAATAAGCTTAGAAGGGGCAGTAGGTTAATATGTTAAAAATTAATGAACTCAATGTCGCAGTCAATGCACAATCAATTTTAAAGGGCATCAATTTGCAGGTTAATGCAGGTGAAGTGCACGCCATTATGGGCCCTAATGGTTCTGGTAAGAGTACTTTGTCTAAAGTGTTGGCTGGCCATCCTTCTTATGAGGTAACCAGTGGTGAAGTAACTTATTTGGGGCAGGATTTATTACCCCTATCACCTGAAGAAAGAGCGCAGGCCGGGATTTTTATGTCTTTTCAATATCCTGTTGAAATCCCCGGAGTTACCAATATCAATTTCTTAAAGGCTTCTGTTAACGCCGTTCGCAAAGGACAGGGCCGTAATACTCTCGATGCTATAGAGTTTTTGAGCTTTATTCGTGAAAAATGTCAATTATTGGATATGGATGAAAGCTTTTTATATCGCAGCATTAATGAAGGGTTTTCTGGTGGTGAGAAAAAGCGTAATGAAATTCTTCAAATGGCTGCCCTTGAGCCAAAGCTTGCGATTCTCGATGAAACCGACTCAGGGCTGGATATTGATGCATTACGGATTATATCTCAGGGTGTTAATGCCATGCGCTCTCCCGAACGATCTATAATTTTAGTGACCCACTATCAACGCTTGCTTGATTATATTGAGCCTGATTTTATCCATGTTTTGGTAAACGGCCGTATTATCATGTCTGGTGATAAATCTTTGGCGCTTGAACTGGAGAAAAAAGGTTATAGCTGGCTTGAAGAAACGGAGCAGTGATGAACGAGATTTTAAGTTTTTATCAACAGCAGGCTAAAGCAGGGCAATCCACAATTCCCTGGCTTGCGCATATGCAGGCTAAAGCGCTGGAACAATTAAGTCGTCATGGTTTTCCAACTCGTCACGATGAGGATTGGAAATATACGCTACTGGATTCTTTACTCAAACAGCCCTTTACCATACCTGAATCTGTAAACAGTTCCAATGCTGATTTGTCTTCAAATCTGCCCGTTAAACATCAGCTGTTCATTCAAGATGGTGTGATTATTCATGAGCCAGAATGGATGAAGCAATTGCCTGCAGGGGTGGTGTTACGCCCATTAGCCCTTGCTTTGATTGAACATGAGGACCTGATTAAAACCTACCTGGGCACTATACTGAACCAGGAACATGGTTTTCACTCTTTAAATACCGCATTAATTCATAATGGGGTATTTTTGTATATTCCCCGAGGCGTATGTATTGAAGACCCTATTGCTGTAATTCATTCTCAGAATCAGAATAATCAGGCAGTACATCTAAGACATTTGATCATCGCTGAAGCAGACAGCCAAGTGACTCTTCTGGAAGAATATAAGGGGGCGGATCGCTGCTCTTATTTAACTAACACAGTCACTGAGGTTTGCGTTGGAGCTGGCGCCAGCGTCTCCCATTATAAAATTCAGAATGAAAGTAAATCCGCTTACCATTTGGGTCATATCGCGGTGCGCCAATCTGCCAGCAGTCAATTTTTAAGTCATTCCCTCAGTTTGGGGGGGAAATTGGTGCGTAGTGATATCAGCATGTACCTGCAGGAAGAGCATGCTCATTGTCTAATGAATGGTATTTATGCCCCGGCTGAAGGCCAACATGTGGATCATCATACAACCGTACATCATCTTGTTCCTGAATGCTCCAGTGAACAAGATTATAAAGGCATTTTAACTGGTCGATCACGGGCTGTATTTAATGGAAAAGTGATTGTTTCCAAAGACGCGCAACACACGAACGCCAAACAGCAAAATAAGAATCTGCTGCTGTCTGCAAATGCTGAAATTGATACAAAACCGCAGTTAGAGATTTTTGCTGATGATGTATTATGCTCTCATGGTGCAACTGTTGGGCAATTAGATGAAGAGGCATTATTCTATCTGGCGACTCGTGGCATTGGCAGAATGGAAGCATCCAAATATTTAATTCATGCTTTTGCTCAGGATAATTTACGCCTCATTCAAAATCGTGACTTGGCTGATTGGATGGGACATTTATTAACGCAACAGTTGGAGTACGCTAATGAGTACTAATCCTTCAGCGGTTACATCATTGAACGTTCATGCGATTCGTAAGGATTTTCCTATTCTGAATCAGAAAATCAATGATTATGATTTAGTTTATTTTGATAATGCAGCAACGACACAAAAACCGAAAGCGGTAATTGATGCGATGACCCATTATTATGAGCATGATAATTCAAACGTGCATCGAGGGGTTCATGCGCTCAGTGTCAGAGCAACAGAGCTGTATGAAGCGGCCAGAGCCAAAGTAAAGCGTTTTATTAATGCCAGGTCGGCCAAGGAATGCATTTTTGTACGCGGCACCACCGAAGGAATTAATTTGGTCGCTCAGAGTCTTGTTGCTCCTCACATTGTACCGGGGGAAGAGATATTAATTACTCATATGGAACATCATTCCAACATTGTTCCCTGGCAAATGGTATGCAAACAAACAGGAGCCGTTCTGCAGGTAGCCCCTATCTCAGTTAATGGTGAACTGTTGCTGGATGAGTTTGAAAAAAAATTAAATGAAAATACCAAATTTGTAGCCATTAATTATGTTTCCAATGCGTTGGGTACGATTAACCCAGTGAAGAAAATGATTGAAATGGCTCATGCTTACGGTGCCAAAGTGTTATTGGATGGCGCTCAGGCAACCGCTCATTTACCTATTGATGTCCAAGATCTGGATTGTGATTTTTATGCTTTTTCAGGACACAAAATGTATGGTCCAACCGGTATAGGCGTACTTTGGGGGAAAGAAGAGCTTTTAAATGGTATGCCTCCTTATCAGGGCGGGGGCGAAATGATTAATTCAGTAAGCTTCGAGGGCACAGAGTTTGCCCCGATTCCGCACAAATTTGAAGCAGGAACGCCCAATATTGCTGGTGCTATTGGCTTGGGAGCCGCTATTGATTATTTATGGTCTTTGGATCTTGAGGTTGTTGCGGAGTACGAGACTCAATTATTACGTTACGCCACAGCGGCTATTGAATCGGTCAAAGGTTTTAATATCATCGGTACTGCAGAACACAAAGTCCCAGTGATTTCATTTGTGCATGGTAAGATTCATGCCCATGACATTGGTACCATTCTGGATAGTGAAGGCATTGCGATTCGCAGCGGGCATCATTGTGCTATGCCTTTGATGGATTTTTTTGGTGTGGCAGCGACTTCAAGAATTTCATTATCTTTTTACAATACCCAACAAGAAATTGATCTCTGTGTTGAAGCGCTGAAAAAAGTGAAAGAGGTATTTGCATGAATACGGATTTGCGAGAACTTTATCAGGAAATCATTATTGATCATAATCGCAATCCGCGTAATCACCATGATATGGCCGATGCAACGGCTCAGGCTAATGGTTTTAATCCATTATGCGGCGATAAACTCACGGTATATGCCAAAATTGCTGATAATGTGATTACTGATTTAAGTTTTGTAGGCTGTGGCTGTGCGATTTCACAAGCCTCAGCTTCTTTGATGACTGATGCATTAAAGGGTAAAACAGTACCAGAAGCTCATGATCTGTTTCATCGATTTCATAATATGCTCACCCTGGACGAAGAAGAGCAATCGAGCACTATGGATAAATTGACGGTTCTTGCTGGAGTCAAGGCATTTCCCGCACGGGTTAAGTGCGCCACTTTAGCCTGGCATACTTTGGAAGCAGCTTTAAATAAAGACACTTCTGTGGTGAAAACCGAATAATCTTTAAAAGTTGACTCGTCATATTGTGTTCGTTCCAGCAAGCAAATCAGTTAGAGGTGTGGCATGTTTGGTTTTAAGAAAAAACAGGATAATGAAGCAGTAAAAGAACATGTGATATTGGCGCTGAAGGGAGTTTTTGATCCTGAAATTCCAGTCAATATTTATGATTTGGGATTGATTTATGACGTCGCCATTAACGATGAAGGGCATGTCGACATCAAGATGACTCTGACAACCCCCGGGTGTCCTGTGGCACAAACGTTTCCGGGAACTGTTGAGCAGGCCGTAAACCAGGTCGAGGGGGTTAGTGATTGTACCGTTGAGCTAGTCTGGGAACCGCCTTGGTCGCAGGATCGAATGACGGAAGCGGCACGACTTGAGTTGGGGATTTTTTATTAATCATGCATGAGATCCCTTGGCACCCTTCTGCTTCTATTGAATTACTCCAGCAACGCGCTCAGTTTATTGCAAAAATTCGTCAATTTTTCAGTAGCAGACACTATCTCGAAGTTGAAACACCGATAATGGCTCAATTTGGTGTGACTGATGTGTATTTAAGTAATATCAAGGCCACTTTTCGAGGACGATCTTATTGCCTGCAGACCTCGCCTGAATACCATATGAAACGTTTGCTTGCCGCAGGCAGTGGTCCTATTTTTCAGTTGGCGCGAGTTTTTAGAGATGATGAGCTGGGGAGGTGGCATAATCCTGAGTTTACTTTATTGGAATGGTATCAGTTGGGCATTGATCATCATGCCTTGATGGAGGAAATGGATTTATTGTTGCAAACCTTATTACAGACTGAGCCAATGATCAAAAAAACGTACCAAGAGGCCTTCATTGAAAGTTGTGAGCTGGATCCGTTTACCGCCTCGATTGATCAATTCAAGAATGTACTGTTGAACAATCAACTGGACACTGTTTTGTCATCTCAGGAGCAGGACAGAGATCAGTATTTATTTTTATTAATGAGTCATGTTGTTGAACCTTTCCTTGGCAAGATTAATTCGCCTGTTGCCGTTTATGATTTCCCACCTTCTCAGGCATCTTTGGCTAAAATTCAGAATGGTGTAGCCGAACGGTTTGAGGTTTATTATCAAGGAGTAGAGCTAGCGAATGGCTTTCATGAACTCACCGATGTTCATGCTCAAGCGAAACGTTTTGTACAGGATAACGATCTGAGAAAACAGCATGGTTTGCCCGCAGCAGAAGCCGACCACTATTTATTGCAGGCTTTGGAACATGGATTACCTTCATGCAGCGGTGTTGCTCTGGGAGTGGATCGCTTGCTTGCTCTAGCCTTGGAACAGCCAGGAATAGCCGATATTCTTTCTTTTGATTTTTCAAGGGCCTGACACGATTTGGTTATAAAGTTACAATAACCACGGAACATGTCATCTATAATGCATTGCAGTGTCTTGCCCTGAATGTGAAAATCCTCTTGATAGAACAGCTTATTCTTTTGAATAAGCATTACGTCCCAGCCAAGTTAAACCACTTCAATTTCAACAGGAGCAAGGCCTTTGATACCGAGTTTTTTAGCGGCACCGAAGGATAAATCAATTAGCCTGTTCGATACAAAAGGCCCTCGATCATTAATTCGAACTACTATCGACTTACCGTTATTCAGGTTTTTCACCCGTACTCGAGTCGCAATGGGGAGTGTTGGATGAGCTGCGGTCATCGCATACTTGTTGAAACGCTCACCGTTCGATGTTTTTTGATGCCGGGGGTGTGTTCCGTACCAGGAAGCAATTCCTTTAGCTTTGTAGTTTTTGGCAGACTTCATCACATGATATGTTTTACCTCTAACCACATACTGACCCGGACCATTAGCTTGTTGATGGGTGCAAGCAACCAGCAGTATTGGGAGTAAGCCTGTTAGGAGTCGTTTAATAGTCAATGAAATTGTAAATTTGTTCATAAAGTTATCTTTTACATCCTATTCTAGTGTTATCATTTGCCCTCATCATTAATCGTATTGATTGGTTCTTTTTGGGATGAGTGTGTACCAGCAAATGCTATTGTATAAGCTTTATTCTATCACATGATGCAAATCTCTTCACCCCAAGGGCTTTTAATGCAGGATCATGTGAACTTTATCTCTGTACATGACCCATAAAACTGTCCTGACCCCTGCGCGCATGATAGGTTTTTTTGTCATTTAGAGGAACTTTAAATTGAAAATTGGTCATAAAAAAACACTCAGGTTTTATTGGGGGGGGGGCGCTATCCATTCGGACATTATAAATATTCGGATGTAGGGCTTGCGAGCTTAGGGAAAATAACTCAAGCCCAGCACCTCCTTATGATCTAATTGAGTTCATTGTGTTTAAAATTTGGCATTTATTGGGAGTTGATGTGTAAAATTAAGCCTATAATTATACTAGAGCTTAGTCATTAGGAATAAAATTATGGCAAATCAAACACGCGAAAGTTTAATTCATCAAGCGAAGAATGGTTCTAAGGCTATCGCTTTGATTTATTCACCAGTCGAGCTTCATGAATACATTGTAGAAATTATCTCTAAAGATGCTGATGAATTTATTCATAAAGGAAAAGAGCTATGGCATTTCAATTCTATTGACGATGCTTTATCTCGAGCAGCACAATATGGAGCACAGGAATTTTTTCTATGCGCTGACAATACGTACGATGAGTGTGGCTCAGACACTTGTCGGCAATCCTTTGATTATATACCTCTATATTCAAAGAATAAGACCATTAAAAACAATTAGGTAAGGTCCCTGAAGTCTTATTGTATCCAGGCTTTCTGTTTGGTTTGAGATATAAAACAAAGTACGAGCACTGTACTTTATACAGTTCAGACGGCTTCGGAATACGTAGTGTATTGCAATGGCATGTACTTTGTAAATTTTCGTCTCCTTGTATAAAATAGAATCCCAATGAGATGTGAGTATTTTTTAGTTCAGTATGTACTCACATCTCAATCGAATTCCCGCGGCTGTGACCGCGGGATCCACAGCGTTAGCACTGCCCCCTGGGCCGCGATCAAAGCCACTTGGCATGGATAAAGATGTGATCAAGCGACAGTTGGCTATTTAGAACGTTAAATCCTGTTTGGTATAGTTGAAAGTAATCTGAATCAATGAAAAGACTTTCTTTTGCTAAAAAAAGATCAGAGTGGTTGATGCAGAATATGCATTCAGAATAGAATGATTTAACTATTAAGCTACAATGAATTAAAATGAATGTTCAGAGGAACGTGTAGTGAATAAAAACAATATTACTGGTCGCATGGATTCTGGACTGGGTCATTATTGGTATCCTTTGGGATTCAGTCAGGTTCTCCGTAAAAATTCAGCGAAACCCCAACGTTTTGTATTACTCGATACACCCATAGTCTTGTGGCGCTCTCAAAATGAATGGCGTGCTCATAAGGATGTATGTCCTCATAGACAAGCGCCTTTGAGTTCAGGTCTGGTGGTGAATGATGAATTAGTCTGTCCCTATCATGGCTGGTCATTTAAACCTTGCGGCACTTTAAGTGCTGTACCCTCTCTTTGTGATGCGGATCAACCTAAATCAAAGCCGGGCTTGATTCCCTTTTTAGTACATGACGATAATTTGATGGTTTGGGTCTGTTTACAAGAAACAGCACGATTAGCTCCACCTAAAATTATAGAAACCACCTCAAATAAATCAAAAACCGTACTTATTGAAAAAAAGTTTAATCATCATATAGAAGATATTATTGAAAACTTCATGGATTCACCTCACACGTTATTTGTTCATTCGGGGTTAATACGTGATAGTAGCCAATTAATGTCACGGTTGGTTGATGTTTCCATGCACGAAAATGAGGTTTTAGTTAGTCATCATCCATCACAGGAAGACATCAGTTTATTTAGCCGATTAATTAATCCTCAAGGAAAAATGGTTTCTCATACGGATACGTTTATCTTGCCAGCGCATGTCAAGATTAATTATTATTTTGAGACCGAGAGTCCGGCATTTAGTGCCTGGGTTGCCATGCGGCCGATCAGTGAAAATCAAACTCAATTATTTTTTGCAATTACTTTAAATTTTAATGGGATGATCAACAGGATTTTTACCCCCGTTGTGCGGCTCATGGCTGAACGGATTCTTTGGCAAGATCGAAAAATATTAGATTTGCAAAGGGAAAATCTCGCTTATGAAAAAACGCGCCATTCAGCCTCTTCAATAGGTGATTGTGCTAGCAATTACATCCGCAGGCAACGTTATGATGCGGATCAACTATCCAGGAATGGCATTATTTTGCCAGCACGTACTATTAATTTGAATTTATAATGGCTCATCATGAATAATTTTTTTGATCAAATTATTTATTCCTCTGCCAACGAGGATCCGCGTTCGGAACTAGAGGGATTAAAGCTTAATGAAACAGATCATGTTTTATGCATTACGGGAAGCGGTGCTCGACCTCTTGATTTACTGAGCCAGGCTGATTGTCAAATCACCGCTGTTGATTTTAATGCAAAACAAAATTATTTATTAGAGCTAAAAATGGCTGTTATAAATCATCTGGATTATGAATCCATGCTTGATTTTATCGGTGTTAATCCTTGCCGGCATCGGGACGAGCTTTATGCAAAAATAAAAAAAGATCTATCCAGGGAGGCTGCTGACTTTTGGCAAAATCAGTTTTCTTTAATTCAGTCAGGAGTCATATATCAAGGAGTTTGGGAACACTACATGCGCCAGATAGGGAGTATAGTCGCACTCCAGAAAAAAACCTTAGCTAAATTGTTTTCATGTACCTCTCTGGAAGATCAAAAAAGAATATGGAATGACGAGTGGAAAAGCCGTTTTTGGTCCTTGATTATTTATATTACAGGGCGCCGATTTATCTGGAAGTATATTTTGAAAGAACCAGGTATTGCCTTTGTCCCTCGTGATTTTGATATTTCTGCATATCTGCATAATCGCTTTGATCACATAGCCGGGACACAACTTTTTGCTACTAATCCTTATTTAAATCTGATTTTTTTAGGACAGTATCATTCAGATTGTTTACCCATTCATTTGCAAGAAGAACACTTTCGGCAACTTAAACAGCGTTTGGGACGTATTGTTATTAAAAACTGTAGCCTGGAACAAATATTAAGTGAATCTCCTAATACGTTTACTGCATTTTCGGTTTCAGATTTTTCATCTTATGCCAATAGAAATAGCTATGACGTCATCTGGAAGCATATTATTCAAGCGGCACAAAATAATGCTCGGTTTGTCGAGCGCAGTTTTCTGGTTAAGTATGATTTATCTGAAGAGGCTGCATCGCACATCATGATTAATCAACCATTATCTCAAAAACTAACCGAGCATGATCACAGCTTTATTTATGATATTCGTTGCGGCACGATTCATAAATAAAAATGGCGAACTTCAGGCAGGGTAAAAAAACGTCGCTTCATGTTTATTATAAAATAGATTCAAAATGCGCGAGTCAGGGATTTCCTGAAATTGCTTTATCGATGCCAAATCAGTTTTTCCTTGAAGCTTGACAGTAAAGATCAACTGTTTTGCCTTGCCAGATTCAATCCATTTCCTGATAAGGGCATAGGCTCTATCTGGATAACAGGCCACGTCCGACAGTACCCAATCATAACCGTGCTGCAGAGTATAGGGATCTAAAGCAAAGGCACTTTGTTGTAAAAAATGAACTCCAGGAAGTTTTGCTATTTTCTCATCTAAATGAGCTTTATCAACCGCAGTAACCGTCGCACCCAGTGATTGCATGACGTAAGTCCAGCCTCCTGGTGATGCGCCGAGATCCAACACTGTATCACCTGGTTTGGGGTATTTGCCCAGCAGAAAAAGTGCTTCCCATAATTTTAAATAAGCGCGATTGGGTGGGTTTACTTTATCTTCTATGAAGAAACATTTCCCCTGCGGCCATTTTTTTAAGCGTTTAGTACTATAAATCAAGGTATTTTGATCCATAAGACAAAAAGCCCCAATAGCAGGCAGCTCAATATCTCTGGCAAAATGCCGATCGAGAGATGGGCACTTACGGAGTTGATCTTCAATCAGTCGCGATCTTCTGATGTGATGTACGGGGTGTAAGTACCAAAATTTTCCTGCTTGACGAAGAATTTTAACGGCTTCAGAAATAGATTGAAAGTTGACGACCACAGGCTCCAGCCAAATATCCTGAGCAAAACAGACATCGAGTTTTTGGCGAGGAGAAAAAACCAAATCTTCAACGACTTCTGTTGTTACTCCTAATTCGTCACAAAGTTCAGTGCGAAATTCGGGTTTGGTGACGTATACGGCGGCAAGATTCTTCAAAATTTCCATAAAATCAGTCTAAATTATTCACAAACATGGAGGGGTGATTTTCATCATTTCCGGGATTATTTAAAACCAATGAAGTATACACAATATGGCTGTCCTAAGTAATCCATTGGATTCTAATAAATCTCGGTACAGAGGATAATTTTTTCATGTACAGAATGGCTTATTCATGGAATATTATGGAGGAAAGCAGTGATGGCTTGTTTGGTTTAAATGAACTTGATTCACATTGAATTAAATAGGTAGTGATGTGGTGATTTATGTCGTCTTCTCAGAGTAGTATAACTTCAGAACAGGCTGCGCAATTGGCCTCTGATTATGCGCGATCTTATATCTTGCTGGGTAGTACTCAATTGATCAACAATTCTTATCTTGCCATTCAAAAGTCTTCCCTAAACAAAGCGTTGTTGGATCTGCGCCGATTATGTAGGGAATCTCGGTTATACGATTTGGAAATAGATAAAACAATCAAGCGATTTTATCAGACGATTGATCTATGCAAAAAATTCTCATTAGGTAATTGTTATGAACTGGCAATAATGGCTTTAGATTATGTAGTTCACTTTCTGCCTGAGATTGAAGCGGAAGTTTACTGCATCGTCGGAGGGGATCATGCTCTTTTGGTGTTAGGAAAGGAGAAAAACAGTCATCCGAACAAGCCAGAAACATGGGGTACCAATGCCTATATTTGTGATCCTTGGGCTAATGAAATTTATCCTGCATCGCAATATAAAGCCCGGATTAAGAATTTTTATCGCACTAAAGACAGTCAATCGGGCACTTATATAAATCATGTACAGAATTTTGATCCTCTCAGACACTCATTATCGCCGATGAAGGATTTGAATACTCAACATCTCCGGCAAACACAATCGGAGGAGCATCTTAAAAAACTGGTTAAATTCTTTGAAGAGAAAAGTACCTATATACTTAATGCCATGAATTATTTGAAAAGAAGGTTAGAGGCTATAGTCAACCGTTTACTGGACAAATACGGTAAGGACAACGATAAGACAGTGGTAATTAGTAACATTATGAAGCAATTGCGCCAGTCAGTTAACGTGATTAGGGGCAATATCAATAAAAATTATAATCTGGATGATTACACCAATTTACGGGATACATTAGAACATTCTTTAAAACAAAACGTGAGTGCTTATGCTCAGGCTGTTCGAATAAGCCAAAACGATAGCGATGCGTTAAATCGATATCATAATCAAAACGCGTTCAGCACAAGCATATTACAATTTTTTAAAATCCCTCCTGCTACAGTTCGCTCTACCCGGCATGCATTACAGACTTCAACCAATGAAGTTCATAGGATATTGAATGAAGATCGCATTACTTGGTCAATAAAATAAGGTAATGCTGTGCCCGGAGTTGGCGTGGATTGAACTTGATAAGTAAACTTGATTGAGTCCCAATTGATAACTGATCCATTTGATTAATAACATTCAACAAGTCCATACTGTATTTGAATCAACTTGATATTAATCTCAACGGTTTCACTGACCAACATTATTGATGAGGAATTTATGTCAGAAATAGTCATAGTTCTTTTTTTGCTGGCAGTTTTTCTGGGGATTGTTCTCATCAAGAAACCCCAAAGCGAATTCGCTTTGGGGCGCTTGAAAGGAGCAAGACACTTTTTTGAATCTTTAATCCTGAATTCAATTGCTGAACTCAGGTTAAACCAGTGGGTGGTCATTTAGCAGACTTTAGCGTCTGTTTTTTTTATTGTTGTAAGGCCTGTATTGCTCGCTGACTCTGGGTTTAATCGGTGATTTTCTCGGATTAATTAAACAGAAAAGGGCTATGGAAGCCAAATACGGTAAACCGAATAAAATGAGCATATGTTTTAAAGTTCCTGAGGCAGCGATATCCATTAAGCTAATGATTACAAGAATGAGTTGGACCATTCGGTTTTTGATAAAATCAGGGATGAACAGTTGTACCATTTTTTTTATCCATTATTGATGATTTGGGGCTTCTGATCCTGAATTTGGCAGTTGTATCATCGCCATTAAATGCACGAAGAGGCTGCTGAATTCAGGATGAAGAGACTTTAAACACCATTAATTGCAGACACTTTTACTCTCTGCAATGATGGAATAGACCTCATTGTCTCCTATGACGATATGGTCTAATAATCGCGCATCTACCAGCTCAAGCGCCTCACGAATGCGCTCAGTAACTTCCAGGTCCTGATGACTTGCATCGGACACTCCAGAGGGATGGTTGTGAGCGAGAATCAATGCTGCTGCATTGAGTTGGAGAACCCGTTCTATAATAGGGCGCGTATGAACGGTTGCTGAATTAATCGTGCCTGAAAAGAGCTCTTCGTAAGCGATGATCCGGTGTTGGGTATCCAGATAAAGGGCAGCAAAGGTTTCATTTTTATAATCACGCAATCTTTTTTTCAAATAAGCATATGTTTGTTTGCTGTTGGTTATCTGGGTTTCTTTTTGTAAATGGATAAAATCACTGCGACGGCAGATTTCTTTTACTGCCTGTAATTGCAGGTAGCGCACTTCTCCCAGACCGGAAACCTGCTTGAAATTCTGGGCGGAGGCATTCAGGATTGCCCGTAAATCTCCAAGATGCTTGATCAGATCATAGGCCAACTGCAAACAGGATTTTTTCCTGCTTCCGGAGCTGATAAATACCGCTAGTAATTCAGTGTCAGAGAGGCTTTGTACGCCGTAATGAAGTAATTTTTCACGCAGATCGAACCGCGGTGTTGATTGGACAACCGTCATTTTGTATTCCTTTTTTATTCCTTTATTGCGAAGTTTGTGCTTTGATCGCTGGTATTCTTATAAAAAACGGTCAGTCATGCAAGATTTTATTGATAAAAAAATCCTTTTGGGCGTTTGTGGCGGGGTTGCTGCTTATAAGTCAGCCTATCTGGTAAGAGAGTTAACTCGACTTGGAGCGGAGGTCAGAGTGGTAATGACTCAATCCGCCCAACAGTTTATCAGTCCATTGTTAATGCAGGCATTATCCAGCAATGAAGTACGTACTGATTTATTTGATCGGCAATCGGAACATGCCATGGGGCATATTGAATTGGCGCGGTGGGCTGATTACTTATTAATTGTGCCGGCATCGGCAAATTGTCTCGCTAAAATGGCTCAAGGCATTGCAGACGATTTATTGTCTACCTTGTATCTG
Organism: Legionella sp. km535; assembly: GCF_003990085.1. Classification (NCBI taxonomy): domain Bacteria; kingdom Pseudomonadati; phylum Pseudomonadota; class Gammaproteobacteria; order Legionellales; family Legionellaceae; genus Legionella; species Legionella sp. km535. Next base: position 51,165 of record NZ_RZGU01000015.1, read on the forward strand.
GTGACTGAAACTCCAGTCATTGTTTGTCCTGCGATGAATCGGAGTATGTGGGCTCATCCTGCAACCCAGGCAAACTGCGCGCTTTTGAAAGAGCGTGGTGTTTTTTTTGTTGGGCCTGAAGAGGGTTCACAAGCCTGTGGTGAACATGGATTGGGACGCGTCAGTGAAGCAGAACAGATCATTAGCGCTCTGCGTTTGTATGAGGTTCATCAATTATTAGCAGGGAACAATGTGCTGATTACAGCCGGCCCCACCCGAGAGGCAATTGATCCTGTTCGCTATTTAAGTAATTACAGTTCTGGAAAAATGGGCTTTGCTTTGGCAGAGGCCGCAGCCATGGCTGGAGCGCGCGTAACGCTGATTAGTGGCCCCAGTGCTCTGTCCGCTTCGGCAGGAGTCGAATTGGTTCGGGTAGAGTCGGCGCAATCCATGCTGGACGAAGTAATGAATCGTTTGCAACCGGGCACTTTGTTTATCGGAGCGGCTGCGGTTGCTGATTATAAAGTGGCGACCCCGGCAACGGAAAAAATTAAGAAAAATAATCATGCAGAATTAACGCTTGATTTAGTAAAAAATCCCGATATTCTCAGTATGGTTTCAGCCAGTGGTCAAGCAGGGTATGTCGTTGGGTTCGCCGCAGAAACGACTGCTCTGATTCAGTATGCCAAAGAAAAGTTAATTAACAAAAAATTGGATATGATCATCGCGAACCAGGTGGGGAATGGATTGGGTTTTGAGAATGATGACAATCAAGTCACTATAATTACAAAAAACAATCAGATAGATCTTCCTATGACCAATAAAACGCGGCTGGCTGGACAAATTATTGCAATCCTTGCTGCAACTCTGCAAAATGGCCGCCATTGAACTTATTGGAATTGATGATGCACCAGGTAATACAATTAAAAATACTGGATTCACGGATTGGGGACACGATTCCCTTGCCTGCCTATGCCACTGATGGTTCTGCTGGTTTGGATCTGCGGGTTTGCATTTCTGAACCCATCCAGATAGCCCCACAGGAAACGGTTTTGTTGCCTACAGGACTTTCTATATACATAGCCGATCCCAAATTGGCCGCAGTCATCTTGCCTCGTTCGGGTTTGGGGCATAAAAATGGCATTGTTTTGGGAAACCTCGTTGGTTTGATTGATTCTGATTATCAGGGGGAGCTAAAAATATCCTGTTGGAATAGAAGTCAGGAATCTTTTACGATAAACCCTGGTGAGCGTGTTGCGCAATTGGTGTTTATTCCCGTAGTCCAGGCAGCCTTTGAAATAGTGAATTCATTTACTGAAAGCAGTCGAGGTGAGGGCGGTTTTGGCAGCTCTGGGAGGCATTAGATGATGTATCAACAGGTACAAATTCCTCGTTCCGTTTTTCGTGCCTATGATATCAGAGGTGTCATAGGGCAAGATTTGGACGAACACTCCTTTTATACCATTGGTTTAGCGATTGCCTGCTATTTGCAGGCTTTGAACCGAAAAAGCATTTACTTGGCTCGTGACGGTCGCCTTACCAGTCCCAGTTTGTCTCAGGCCTTAAAAACAGGGCTTCTGGACAGTGGAATTGATGTGGTGGATCTGGGCGCTGTAGCGACGCCTGTGATGTATTATGCTACCCATACTCAAGGTCTGGATTGTGGGTTAATGGTTACTGGAAGTCATAATCCGGCCAATTATAATGGCATTAAAATGGTGTTGGCAGGGAAAACGTTAACACAGGAAGATATAGACACTCTTTATGAGCTGGTTGTTGAGGGCAAACGCTTACAAGGACAAGGGAAGGAAACGCATTTCGATGTAATAAGCCATTATATCCAGCGTATAGTCAGCGATATTCAACTCAAAAAGCCATTGAAAGTTGTGGTTGATTGCGGAAACGGGATTGCCGGGCCAATTATTCCTGCAGTTCTCTCTGAATTGGGCTGTGACGTTATTCCTTTATACTGTGAAGTGGATGGTCGTTTTCCCAATCATCATCCTGATCCGACCATAGAGGCGAACTTAGTTGATTTAAAGGAAGCAGTAGCCTTTCATCATGCTGATATAGGATTGGCTTTTGATGGCGATGCTGATCGCTTGGGCTTAATTACCAATTCAGGGGAGATGATTTGGCCCGATCGTCTAATGATGCTTTTTTCCCGTGAGGTTTTAAGTCGAAATCCCGGAGCGACCATAGTTTATGATGTTAAATGTTCTACTCATCTGGAACACGTCATTAAGGACGCAGGTGGAATTGCAAAAATGTGTCCTACAGGACACTCTATTGTTAAAGCCGTTATGAAAGAAGAACAGGCTGCTTTGGCTGGTGAAATGAGTGGTCATCTGTTTTTCAAGGATCGTTGGTATGGTTTTGATGATGCGTTGTATAGCGCTTGCCGATTATTAGAAATTATCAGTGCTTCAGATTTAACCGTTAGTGAGCAATTCAAATTAATCCCCAACAGTATCAACACTCCAGAATTGAAAATCACTATAGCAGAGCATGAAAAATTTATTTTTATGAAATTGTTTAGTGAACACGCTGATTTTCCTGATGCGCGCATTCTAACTATTGATGGTCTGCGAGTCGAGTTTGCTAATGGCTGGGGATTATTAAGAGCATCGAATACTACTCCTTGCCTGGTTGCTCGATTTGAAGCAACGGATGCGGATAATTTGTTGCACATTCAACTGTTATTCAAAAGGCAAATTCAATTATTAAATGCTGGCCTGGTATTACCCTTTTAATAACGAATAAAAAACTTTTGTTCAGAGAGGTATCAGGATCATTTGATAATTGCTTCCTTAGCTTACGTTCCGCGCTATATGCGCGGAATCTTGAAATGGTCTCGTTTAATGTAGGTTCATTTTAGCGAGGATCTCTCTGGAATAAATCGTGGAATTTTGGGAATCAATTGATGACCTGCCAACTCATCCCAATGGAGTTGTCATTATTTGGAACAATTTGGGGTTTTATTCGATTCATTGTCTATCTCAGATTCTGGTCTTTTCTCAGCGATAACGGTTGAATAACGGTTGGCGAATAATTGATGCGGATTTATTTTCTGTCGGCATTCTGAATCATTAATCAGATTGTTCAGCTCCATTCTGGTTGATGAATTACCGTATAAACCTCGTATTGCCCTGACTATCCACAGAGAGCTGCGTAATTGACTAATGAAGAGAAACTCTGATGCTATGGGGTGATTTTTTGCTCCATTCAAATCGTTTTTTAATTGGTTTATCTCATTTGGAGAAAGTTTATTTATATGCTGTTCGATGATGTTGGCAGCAATTATTTTTTTTGTTTTCAGATTTAAATCAAGATCCTGGCTTATTTCACCCATCACCGCTTTTAAGTCAGCATAATTTTCTATCTTACGATCATAGTACTGGGATCGAAATTGATAATGTTCTATATCAATGCTCTTTGATTCTAATATTTCTACAACTTTGGGTGTCATCTTTGCGCCATGTGCCAGAAGATGTTTTATGACGCATAAAGGATCTTTGCCTGGATTTGTCTTTTCAGATCCAGTTTCATAGGATTTGGCCAGCTCGGCAGCCAATTCAATGGGAAGTTGGCCATCGGAGTTAGCAGTACCAAAATACTCACTGAAGGATTTGTGACTTTCATCAAAACGATATTCTCCCAGGCGAATAGTAACATGCAGAGGAGTATCTCCATTTTTGATCACGGATTCATTTTCAGACGAACATAAGGTTAAATACCGTTCGGATTGTCTCTCAATATCCTTTTGAATTGATGCGGTTAGTGAGTGCTGGTTGTATGGCTCCGCCGTCATGTACTGGTTGAATTCCTGTTTAATGGCTTTAATATCATTTTTTCCTTGCTCACTGTTAATATAGGCACGAAACTCCGGAATTGAGAGGAGCGCTGCTCGTAGTTTTATAATTCGTTCATGCATTGCTTGAGTGACCAAATTTATTTCAGATGCATCTTTGGGGTTCGATGGATCGAAATGTAAGGCCAAAGCATTTTTCATGAGTTGTTCAGGAGTCAGGATGCATTTCAACAGGCGTTTCCATTTATAACGATTAAACTCCTGATCATTTTTTAAATTGATGAATGCGTTTCTTTCGCTGGAATTGATGTATGCTTTATCATCATTAAATTGAACCATAAACCGCTTATAAGTCGGCCAATAATGATTTCCAGAATCCTGGAGATCTGGAAAATTGAGCAAATCTCGGGGCGTAATGTTAAATGACTTTTCTCCATACGACCAGTTTGTGCTCCGTAAATTGATAAACGACATAATACTGTCGCTGAGCATCAACTCATGATCGATATTAAAAAAAACGATATGGGGCTTGTTGTTTTTGATGATGGTATAGATCCCGATGTTTCCCTTGTGTAAATCGTCTTCTTCCAGGGTGTATTTATTGACAAAAGTACTGGCAAGAGAATCCATATCAATTGTAAGCGTGCCTAGATTTCTTTGTTCCATCAGGGTGTTGAAAAAACCGTGGGGAAGCTGATTAAGAAATTGGTATGGAATATCCGCGGAACCCCTTACCTTGACCTGTTCAAATCGATATTGCATTTTTTCCGATGAATAACTGATTTTTTGAAAGGCAGTGTTTTTAATATTAACTTGTTGGGCAATAGAAAGATGGATGTGAAGAGAGGCCACACCGGTAATCTTGTTGTGTTCCTTATCATGTACCAAATGATAACTGGGTGTTGAATGAGGCAGCATAAAGAGACGAGCCATCTCACTAAATGCTACTTCTTTGATTGATAATTCAGGGTTTTGATGTTTATTTTCTTTATAAATTATGGGAACAAGAGCTCCATCTTCACGCTGATAGTTCAGGTCGTGCTTGATGTGTCCAGTTCGATCTGAACCAGAATGTTTATTTAACCCATTAATATGATTTACTAAATAGGGATCAGGCATTGCCAGATTTCACCATTTTGAAAATTAACCTTACAGATTAAGCGTAGCATAATAAGATTAAGAGATTATTATCTCAGTTGGATTTATTAACGGTCGTGGCTAAGTGATGTTTTCATTTAAACGATCTAAATGCAACAAGTGTGGGCATTTTGTTTATTTAGTGGATCGAAATGGGCAATTTATGTTAAATTGATGGGCAATTTTTGACATTAATTAGATCCAGGAGAAGAAATGCCAAACTTACAATTGAAACAGCAGCTTCAGCTTCAATGGGCTGGCCAAAATGGGCTTATAAAAGATTGGAAAGCAATACCAAAAGCGGAACGAATCTTGTTGATTGAACTTGCTGCGAGTACGTTAATTTCATTAAATGCCCCCGCTTTGGGTTTGCTGGCTTTAATGGCATCGTTGGCTCATTACGGTTATGTTTTGAAACCGAGTCAGGATGCCCTGGTCAGGGAATACAAAGAATATTTGAATAGAAATATAAATAACATGGCCTTCTTTAACCAGAATCCAAGATATCAGGAAATTGTTAAAGAAGTTGGGGGTACGCCTGCTGCTTTGCATAATGCGTGCATCTTGCAAATGAATTAGATCTGTTATTGAGTTCCTCTGTACATGACAGGTTTTTTTGTTATGTACAGAGATTGAGTTCAAATCTTTCTGAGAACATAGAGCATCACTTCTAACGGATGCTGATTGTGTAGACGTGCCGGTACTTTTTCTTGTTTGATGAGTTCAAGCTGGCATTCATTGGCCAGGTCTTTTACATAATCAGGATGATGGTTGAAGCGAGCACTGGTTTGCAGTGTCCATGGTTCTTTTTCACTGAGTTCTGCAGAAAAGATAAAATATCCTTGTGGGTTGAGATGAGCACTGATTAACTGGAATAGGCTACTCAAATCTCCAAAATAAGGTAATACATCTACGGCAACTATTAAATCATAGAGTTGTTTGTTTTGATTAAGAAATTCAATGACTTCCGAATGAACCAGTGAGTCATAGATCCCTTTTTCCCTGGCATGGGCGAGCATTTTTTCTGCAATATCAATTCCTGTTAATCGCTTGCTGATTTCACGCAGTACTATGCCTGATAATCCGGTTCCGCAACCTATATCCAAAGTGTTGTTGACCTGGAGTAACTCCAGTTCATGTACTGTTCTGCCAATGTGCTGCGGCAGCGAATAATTGAGTTGGTCCTTCATGTGCTGTTCATAATATAGAGCATAATTATTAAACAGATTTTTGGCGTAATCCGGGGTCGTGTCTGCATCTGTTGCCCCATTTAGGGCATTGAGCATATGCCTGCTGATGGTATCCTGGGGATTAATGGCTAAAGCCCTTTGTAAATATTCTCGTGATGTTTCTCGCATATCCATTTTTAAATAAATGGCTGCCATATTATTCAGGGAGGGGGTGTGGGTGTGGTTTAAATTCAGGATCTGCTCAAAAAAAATAATCGCTTCATTCAAATGGCCCAGAGCCATTTGCGCAACGCCTGAGTTATATAAATACTCTATATTATCAGGTTCCTTTTTTAGTAAGACATCGTAATGCATCAACGCGTTTTCAAAACGGTCATGATGCATGAACGTGGCGGCCAGATTGTTGCGAGCATCTATGTTTTCATTGTCCAGAGCTAATGCTTTTGTGAAGTAATCGACAGCAATCTGGTTTTGATCTTTTTTGAGAGCAATAACCCCGAGATTGACCAGTGTTTGAACTTGTTCGTGATCCTGCTCCAGCACTTTTTGAAATGCATGCTCTGCTTCTGTCAGCATATTCTCTTCCAGATATAAGATCCCCAAATAAAAATAGGCTTCTGTATGAGCAGGATTGAGCGTAATGACATTATTAAATTGAGTTTTAGCAGCAGTTAATTGATTATTCTGAAGCAACAGCAACCCCAGATTAAAATGAGCTGCGCTAAAATCCGGTTCTGCATTCACTGCTTTTCCATAATGGATTAGTGCTTGTTGGTAGTTATTTTGTAAAGCATATACTGTCGCCAGATTATTATGTGCCTGTGCATATTCTGGTTTTAGTTGAATTGCCTTGAGGTAAAATTGAATGGCTTTATCCAGTTGATTGGACTTTTTATACGCATTGGCAAGATTATTTAATAATGCGGGATCACCAGAGTTTACTTCTTGTGCCTGTAACAAATATAAAATCGCATTATCCATGTCGCCTAACTGAGCATAAGTTAAACCCAGAAAATGCAGAGTGTTGTTATGTTTAGGGTTTATGGACAGGATGTGTTCGTAAAGGCTGATCGCTTGAGGAAGTTGGCCTTCATATTGAAATTTATAGGCTTCGGCAAAGAGATTTTCGAGTTCAACGTTCATTTTAAACTGGGAATAAATTCGCGTAAATGGAGTAATGCTTTTGCGCGATGACTGATGGTATTTTTAATTTTAGCAGGTAATTCTGCTGCTGTGCATTGATATTCTTTTATAAAAAACACAGGATCATAGCCAAATCCACCAGAGCCTGTTGCTACCAGACTGATAGTTCCATGGCAAATGCCTGTGGAAATAACTGGAGCAGGATCATGTGCGTGTTGAACCAGGGCTATAGCACAGTAAAAATAGGCCTGCCGTTGTTCGTCGGGTAAATGCGCCATATTGTTTAATAAACGTTGGATATTCTCTTGATCAGTAGCTCGCTCTCCTGCATAGCGTGCGGAGTAGATACCGGGTTCGCCATTAAGAGCAGGTACTACCAATCCTGAGTCATCTGCCAATGCCGGTCTATTGGCAAGTAAGCTGGCATGTCGTGCTTTTATTATGGCATTTTCTACAAAACTTAATCCGGTTTCTTCAGCGCTGTCTATACCTAAAGAGGATTGGGAAATACAGTGAATGGGTGCTAGTAAATCACATAATTCTCTGATTTTTCCAGCATTACTGGTGGCAAGAATAATTTCGTTCATTTATTTATCTTTAGAATTTTTTGTCATTGTAACGTGAGAGAGGCAAGAACTGAACTACAGAATTACTAAATAATTTTATGGCATCAAAGAAATAATAAGGCCGGAAGTCTTGCAACATCCGGCCTTTAAAGGAGATATCCGAGCAGATTAAGAATACAGTGCTTCAACACCGTTCTCAGTGAGAAGTAATCAGCTCATCTGAGCTTGAGGTTCGGATGATGGAACATCTTCTCCAAAATTAATATCGGCTCTGAATTGTTGTGACTCAATTAAGCCAGCAACTTCCTGGAGGTCTTCCGCTTCTTGCTGGGTGATTTCCATAGCATGAGCTGGAGCAAGATAATTGATTTTGATCTCTTCTGGAACGCATATTTGGGGATGAGCCTGGATGTATCGGTCTGAGCGCTCGAGATATACGTTAACATATCCTTCATAAACAGACTTGCCATTAAGCATCTCCAATTCGCACAAATCAGCGAAATGAGCATTCACATTACCAAATTTGTCTCTGCCAAATTTATTGCCTAATCGTTCTTTTGCTGCTTCACTAACTCGTACAATATGCATACCGTCCAGTTCATCACGATCTTGCTTGTATTCTTCAGGGCAACTATCAACCATAGGCTGTCTTTTCTCAGATTTGGTTTTACCTGATTTCATTTCTCCATGATATTTGCTGACTTTACCGGATAAAGATGCAGAGATCAGTGTTTGATCGCCATTGTGCTGAATGTGACATTGGTAGGGATTGGACTGAACATAATCTTTACCGGGTGTAATATGCCATCCAGTAAATTGCAACAGCGTTTTAACTATTGATTTTAATGCGTTAGGTATCCAGGTTGATTGGGTAATCATGTCGTACACTGCGGCTTTAAATGATTTAAATGCATTATTCATGACTACGCGCAGCTTGATATGAGCTTGATCTTCGAATTGTTTTTTTACTTCCAGGGCAATACCTGCTCCATAACAGTCACCTTGTAAAATGATGTCGTCAGGATGAACGCCTTGTTTTAGTAAGGATTTCACGACAGAGATACCGGCATTGGTTAAGTCATTTGCTTCTCGAACCTGTCCAGTACTTTTTCCTGTGCCTGGAAAATTGAATGCATGAACTGTGGCGCCAGTTTGCTTGGCAGCAGCAGTAATATCGCGGAAGCAGGCTTGATAGTATGTATTTGCTCCAGGAAAATAAACGATGTGTTTGCCCGTTCCTGGCTTTTGTTCTGCGCCTACTGGCGGTGCGCATTTTAGAACTTCCAGTTGGCAGTTTTTACCGGTGGTTAATTTTGAATCAACCATGGTTAAGTTAAAATTCAAACCTTTAAACGCTTTGTAGTATAGCGCGTTTTCATCTGTTTTTTGTTGTTGAAGGAAATCATCAAATGCTGCATTTTCTTCTGGATTAACTGTTTTGGCTCCATACCCTTTTTCTTTATACCAATCACCTTTGCCTACAGGAAATAATGCGCCAGCGACCAAAAGTTGTAAGCGGCTATGAAAAAAAGAGTCTTTTTTCACTAGATTAGCAGACCTGTCTGTCTTTGTCTTCGCCATGGGTTTCTCCAAATACAATTAGAAAATGTGAAGTTAAATTGTAGCAAGGGATCCTTAAGGGAGTATTAATTATCTTCACGTAGGTTAAATATTTATCATTATTTAAAAATTAAGGATATTTTATCAAATTTAGTAATAAAGGTGATCTAATATGAAGCAAAAATTTTTAATACTTAGCAATTGTCCAATTTTTAAGTTAAAATGGAGGGGTATTTTATTCAAAAGAACTCACCATGCCTATATCTCATATATTGTTAGCCCTGTTGGTAGTGCTAGTTTGGGGAATTAATTTTATATTCGTCAAGTGGGGTCTTGATGAAATGTCTCCCTTACTGCTTTGTGCTCTACGATTCCTGATGGCAAGTGTTCCTGCGGTATTTTTTATAAAACCACCTGCAGTCCCTTTTCGTATTATTGCAGCGTATGGGTTGGTGATGTTTGCTTTACAATTTGCTCTGCTGTTTATTGGCATGCAGGTCGGTATGACTCCTGGAATGGCCTCTTTATTGATGCAGGTGCAAGTATTTTTCAGTATCTTTTTTGCCATAATTTTTATTGGGGAAGCCCCAACTGCCGGTCAACTCGTTGGTGCCCTGGTTTCATTTTCAGGTATAGGGCTGGTTGCCATGCATTTTGATTCCAATGTATCGTTACCGGGATTTTTATTTATCATGGGAGCCGCAGCTACCTGGGGTATTGGAAACCTGATAACCAAACAGATTAAAACGAATAATTTAATTTCAGTTATTGTATGGGGCAGCTTTGTTGCGTGTTTTCCCATGTTTCTTCTTGCTTTACTATTTGAAGGGCCTGGAAGTTTCAGTTATACCTATGAGCATTTAAGCTGGAAGGGTTGTGCTTCATTGGCTTATATTGTCTATGTCTCAACGTGGATTGGTTATGGGGTCTGGAACTGGCTGATTAGTCGATATCCTGTCGGAATGATTGTTCCGTTTACTTTATTAGTTCCTGTAGTCGGAATGCTTGGTTCTATTTTGATATTGGGTGAGCCTTTTCAATTATGGAAGCTGGAGGCTGGTTTGTTAGTTATCAGCGGGCTTTGTATCAATATATTAAGCACTCGCTTCTTAATGACAAAAACACTTCCCAAGACGGCATAAATTCTGATGAGCTCATTTAAAAACATTATTTTATGTGCGGATGATTTTGGCCTGAATCAAGGGATTTCTCTGGGTATTTTAAAGCTGGTGCGAATGAATCGATTGTCTGCAGTAAGCTGCATGGTGAACGAACCGGATTTTCCCATATATGCCAAAGACTTGCTAATTCTGAAAAATCAGATTCGTACAGGCCTGCATTTTAATCTCACCGAGGGTTCATTTTTATCAAATCCCGAAAAAAAGTGTTTTCGTTTAAATGAGTTGATTCTAAGAGCTCATACCCGAATGATTCACAAAGCACAGATTCTTAATGAATTGAATGCTCAGCTCGATCATTATGTGGGGGTGATGGGAGAATATCCTGAATTCATAGACGGCCATCAACACGTCCATCAGTTTCCAGTAATACGAGAAGTCCTGCTTGATCTGTATCAACAAAGAAACTTAAAGGAAAAAGGAATATTCATCCGCTCCACTTATCCGGCAATTGCGCTTCCCCAATTTAAAGTGAAGTCAGTACTCTTGGCGAGAACTGGAGGGGAAAAATTCCATACTCAGTTGCAGCAATGGAATATCCCTCACAACAGCTGTTTTTCTGGCGTGTATGATTTTGCTCCTGATTCAGATTATAGAGCCTTGTTTCGACAATGGTTGGCTCAGGTGCCTCATGGTACCCTAATCATGTGTCATCCAGGAGAGGGGGACGATCCTGATGATGTGATTTCAATTACTCGAAAACAAGAACTGAATTATTTTATGAGTAATGAATTTTTGCGTGATTGTGAGGAGCATCAAATTAATTTGAGTTTAACGACAAGCCCAGAATCTTGAGAGTAAATAGCTGTAGACAGCGACTAAACCTAATACCAGGATCAAAGCAATCAAATAATTTAAATGGGTGAAACGCAACAAGAGAAAATAAAGTGATTCGTTCAGTAGTCCAGCAGAGGCTGCGACCAGAAAAAAATGCGGTAAACTTAATTGTTTTTGATCTTGAAGTTTGGAAAATGTCAGGTATTTGTGACCCATAAAACTGATGTTAAATGCGATTAAAAAAGCAATAATATTGGCAATCAGTGGGCTGATAGCGAAACTGGTGACCAAACAGAGTACGCTCATAATGTGTACAAAAGCGGATGTTGCACCAATACCTGTGTAGTAAACCAGTCGATGAGATAGTTTAAGTTCTGCTGTCATCAAAGCTGGAATCCTCATCGATAATATAATGTGGCCTGTATTTTACTTCATCAAAGATACGCCCAATGTATTCTCCTACTACGCCTATAGCAAAGAGCTGCAATCCACCAAAGAAGGTTATGGCTGTGACTATGGTTGCCCAACCGGGAGTCTGTATGCCAAATATCAGGGTGCTGATAATGATCCATGCCGCATAGAATAAGGCTGCTGTGGCGACCCCTATTCCTCCTAAAGCGATCATTCTTAAGGGAAAGGCGGTAAATGAGGTAATGCCTGTGATTGCCAGATCCAGCAAAGAATAAAAACTCCATTGTGATGTGCCAGATTTTCTAGGTTGCACTTCAAAAGGAATGGCAATTTGTTTGAAACCAACCCAACTGTATAACCCTTTCATAAAGCGATTGCGTTCCGGCAATTGTTGCAGGGCATTCACAATTTTTCGATCTAGTAATCTAAAATCTCCAGCATTTGCAGGGATATTGATGTGGTTTATTTTAGAAGTAAATTGATAAAAAGCTTTTGCACAGGTTCTTTTTAGCCAGGACTCGTCTGATCTGTTTTGACGAACGGCATAAACCATATCATAGCCTTGCTCCCATTGACGCACAAATTCACTTAATAATTCAAGTGGATGCTGAAAGTCGCTGTCCATCAGAATAACTGCATCTCCACGAGCATGATCCAATCCGGCGCTTATTGCTTTTTCTTTTCCAAAATTACGGCTAAAACGAAGGTATCGAATGGGAAATTGCGTTCTTAATTGTTGAATAATCGTGAACGTATTGTCCTGACTGCCATCATCGATCAGGAGCATTTCATAAGGGTAGTTTAACCCTTTGAGCGTTTTATCCAGCGCGGCAACGAATTCAGCAACGATTTCTTCCTCATTAAATACAGGAACGACACAGGAAATCAGTTTTTTGTTTTGTGTAGTTTTTGACATAATGATTTTAATGGGCTTACCACTGATATTAAGACTGCGCATATTAACCTAATTTGGGAAGTTGCGTCTATGCCAGCAATAAAAAGGAATGCAGGTTTTGTAGTATCTTCTGTTTCTGTACGGTACTTCCCATAATAGGTGGTGATGGAGTACTCTAGAGCGAAATATCGTTTCATTGAACAGGGAACTGGTGATGCATGAATTATGGTTGTGCAAGAGTATCCTTGAGCTTGTTACTCAACAAGCAGTTGCGAAACAATATGCGCAGGTTAAAACAATTGTTTTGGAACTTGGCCAGTTAAGTGCTGTTGACCTGGAATCATTGAATTTTAGTTTTAAGGTGATAGCGCAGGGCTCTGTCGCTCAAAATGCCGAGCTACAAGTTATTGAAGTTCCCGGTGAAGCTCTGTGTCATGCCTGTCATGCAAAGGTACCTGTTAAACAATACTACGATGATTGTCCCAAGTGTGGCAGTCATGCATTAAGTATTATACAGGGTGAAGAGTTACGAATTAAATCCATGGTGGTTGAATAATGTGTGGAATTTGCGGATGTACTGAAGAATCGAATCATAGTATAGAGCACGAGCATCATCATCATGATCATCATCATGATCATCAGGAGCATGAAGGGCATTTGATTCAGGTTGAACAAAATATTCTGGCAAAAAATAATCAGTACGCTAAGGACAATGAACGTTATTTTTTGCAAAAAAATATTTTGGCATTAAACATGATGTCCAGCCCCGGTTCAGGAAAAACGACTTTGCTTGCCAAAACAATAAGCGATTTAAACACGATCATTGATATAGCGGTAGTTGTTGGTGATCAACAAACTGATTTTGATGCCAGTGCAATTAAAGACAGTGGTGGAACAGCCATCCAAATTAATACGGGAAAAGTCTGTCATTTGGATGCTCACCGAGTGGGGCATGCGTTAGAAGGACTCCCGTTGAAGGAGCGGTCGATTTTAATCATTGAAAACATAGGTAATCTGGTCTGTCCCGCTTTATTTGATTTGGGTGAACACTATAAAATCGTCATGTTATCCGTTACCGAAGGGGATAATAAACCCCTTAAATATCCCGATATGTTCCATGCCGCAGATTTATTAGTGATCACTAAAACGGATCTTCTCCCCTATGTTGATTTTGATTTGGAGCAATGTAAAGAATACGCCCGCAGAATCAATCCTGAACTTGAAATCCTGCCACTTTCTACAAAGAGTGGTGACGGGTTGCAAGTATGGTATGAATGGTTGAACACTCAATTAATGGGGCTTTCTGACTTAAAGAAGATGTAAATGAAGTGCAACAGGCTGCAGATTCAGATTCAGGGTCAAGTTCAGGGGGTCGGTTTCAGGCCCTGTGTATACAGGATTGCGAAAAAACTGAATTTAACCGGATGGATTCAGAATAATGGCGCGGGGGTGCTTATAGAGATTCAGGGAAGTCAAAGTGAGCGTTTTTTAGATGAGTTAAAAAGTAACTTACCTCCATTGGCAAAAATGAATCAAACTCAGTTATTATTCATTCCATTAATATCAGAGGAAACGGGATTTGACATTCGAGAGAGTACACCTGGAACCGTAAGTACGATAATTAGTCCGGATACCTGTGTTTGCCCTCAATGCCTGAACGAATTATTTGATCCAAAAAGCCATTATTATTTATACCCCTTTCTCAATTGTACTCATTGCGGCCCAAGATATTCAATAACACGTGGTTTGCCTTATGATCGGTGTCAAACTTCAATGGATGCATTTCCGCTGTGTAAAAGGTGTAGTGCTGATTATTTAAATCCTGAAAACAGACGTTATCATGCCCAACCTACAGCTTGTAGCGATTGCGGTCCGCACCTTTCTTCATCTATTCATGATGGAGCGCAACGGATACTGCGTGGAGAAGTGATTGCATTAAAAAGCCTGGGTGGATATCAGTTAATTTGCGACGCGCGAAATGAAGCCAGTATTTTAAAGCTCAGAGCACGCAAAAACAGAGAAGCAAAGCCATTGGCATTGATGGCGGCAAATCGTGTTAGTGCTGAAGCTCTCGTTCACGTGACGGAACAAGGTAAAATCGTATTGGCGAGTCGAGAGAGACCTATAGTTTTGTTGGAAAAAAAAGATCGAACCCTACCTGATGCGTTGGCTCCGGGATTAAATCACCTTGGAGTGATGTTGCCTTACACCCCAATTCATTATCTTTTGTTTCATGCCTTGGCAGGAGAACCTGAGGGGAGCCAATGGCTTGATGAATTTCAAGCAATGATTTTGGTGGTAACCAGCGCTAACTTTGGTGGTGAGCCTTTAATTATCGACGATAATGAAGCGCGAGACAAACTGTCCTCTATAGCGGAACAAACGGTATCCTACAATCGTCAGATAGTCACCCGAGCTGATGATTCGGTTGTCCATATGGTGAATGATGCCCCGCTTTTTATTCGTCGCTCCCGAGGATACGTTCCTCAGCCTATTCAATTGCCTCGAGCCATTCCTTCTGTTTTGGCAGTAGGGGGGCATTTAAAAAATACCTTGTGCATTACTCGCGGAGATGAAGCTTTTGTGTCTCAACATATAGGGAGCTTAACCAATAAGGCAACGATTGAGTTTTTTCATGAGACTCTGGAGCATTTAAAGCGTTTTTTGGATGTTGAGCCAGAACGAATAGCCCATGACATGCATCCAGATTTTTATACTACCCGATTCGCAGAAAATTATGGGGTTCCATCTTATGCCATTCAGCATCATCACGCTCATCTTGCATCAGTAGCTGCAGAATATCATATTGATTACCCCGTTATTGGTCTGGCTTTGGATGGTTATGGATATGGAATAGATGGTTCAGCATGGGGAGGCGAGTTGTTGTTATTGGACGAGGCGCGATTCACACGATTAGGGCATTTAGCCTGTATTCCGCAACCCGGCGGAGAGATTGCTGCTCGAGAACCATGGCGCATGGCGGCAGGTGTGTTGCACCATTTAGGTAGAAGCCATGAAATAGAAGCGCGGTTTGCCGAGCAACCCTCCGCACAAGCACTACACCTTTTATTGAAACAAGGTATTAATTGTCCTCAGACCTCAAGTTGTGGGCGTTTATTTGATGCAGCAAGCGCTCTGTTGGGTGTTCAAACGCTGTCTTTTTATGAGGGGCAAGCGCCAATGAAGTTGGAAAGCCTGGTGACCAAGCCTGAAGTATTGAAACAGGGCTGGCGGATAATGGATAATGTTTTTGATATCATGCCCGTTTTTGATTATTTATCCGATCTTGCCGATCCGGTAAGAGGAGCCAATGTGTTCCACGGGACCTTAATTGCTGGGCTTGCTGAATGGATCACCAAAGTTTGTCGAGAGAAAGCTCTCGATAGGGTGCTGTTAAGCGGTGGTTGTTTTTTAAATCAGGTCGTGGCCGAAGGATTAAGCAAGGCATTAATTCAATTCGGAATCACACCGTTGTTGCCTCGAACTCTGCCGCCTAATGATGGTGGAATTTCATTGGGACAGGCATGGATTACTGGAATAATGTAAGGACAGATGATGTGTTTAGCAATGCCGGCACAAATTACTCAAATTCTTGAAAACGATAGAGCCATTATTCAATTGGGCGGTATCACCAAAGATATTTCAATAGCTCTGGTGAAAGAGGTTAACCTAGGGGATTATGTCATTATTCATGCAGGCTATGCATTAACTCGTCTGGACGAAGGTGAGGCTCAAAAAACTTTGAGTCTGTTTGCTGAAATGCTAAAGGAACAGAGCGAATGAAATACATTGAAGAGTTCCGAAATGCCAATTATGCAAAAGCTCTTGCTCATGAAATCAAAGCATTGGCCGATCCCAATCGTCAGTATCAGTTGATGGAGTTTTGTGGTGGTCATACTCATGCGATTCATCGTTACGGTATCCCGGATTTATTGCCGGATAATGTAGAGCTGATCCATGGTCCTGGTTGTCCTGTTTGTGTTTTACCTATGGCAAGAACCGATAAAGCAATCAGTCTTGCCAGGATGCCGAATGTGATTTTGTGCAGTTACGCGGATATGCTGCGAGTCCCCGGCTCTGGTCGACAAAGTCTTTTAACAGCCAAGGCCTCGGGTGCTGATGTCCGGATGATCTACTCCGTGGATGATGCGCTAAGAATTGCTCAGGAAAACCCGCTTAAGGAAGTGGTGTTTTTTGCCATTGGCTTTGAAACCACAACCCCTCCTACAGCCCTGGTGATTCAGCAGGCGAAACAATTAAACATCAGTAATTTTAGTGTTTTTTGTAATCACGTCCTTACTCCTGTTGCCATGGACAGCTTGTTGCAATCTGGGGAAGTAAATCTGGATGGATTTGTAGGGCCTGCTCATGTCAGCATTATTATAGGAAGCCAGCCCTATGAGGCGGTTTGCTCTACTTATAAGAAACCCATTGTCATTTCCGGATTTGAACCTTTGGATGTCTTGCATTCGATTTCGATGCTGCTTCGGCAAATTAATGAGGGTCGATGTGAGGTAGAGATTCAGTACGTACGAGCAGTGAATCGAGAGGGAAATCAGCGCTCTCAACAAATCATGGCGGAAGTTTTGGAATTACGAGATCAATTTGAGTGGAGAGGTCTGGGTTATATCCCCCATAGTGCTTTGCAAATTAAAGCCCAGTATGGGGAGTTTGATGCGGAACGGCGTTTTGACTTACCTGAAACTGAGGGAGAAGAACACAAGCAATGCCTTTGTGGCGATGTATTGCGTGGAATAAAAAAACCGAAGGAGTGTTCATTGTTTGCTAAAGCCTGTGTGCCAGAAAATCCTCTGGGTTCCTGCATGGTTTCATCGGAAGGAGCCTGTGCCGCTGTATATGCATACGGACGGGTGAATGCACTATGACAGAAGCCGTGCTTAGCCGAACCCATAAAGGCCCCAAACTGAATTTTAAGGATGGCTTAGTCAATTTAACTCATGGCAGTGGCGGTCGTGCCATGGCTCAGTTAATTGACCAACTGTTTTTACCTGCTTTTAATAATGAATGGTTAGGGCAAAAAAATGATCAAGCCTGTTTTGCGGTCTCATCAGGGCGTATGGTGATGACTACTGACGCCCATGTCATTTCTCCATTATTTTTTCCCGGGGGCGATATTGGTTCATTATCCGTGCATGGTACGATTAATGACATTGCAATGTCCGGTGCCAAACCGTTGTACTTGACTGCCAGTTTTATTCTTGAAGAAGGTTTCCCGCTGGTCGATCTAAAAAAAATAGTAGAGTCTATGGCCAGAGCTGCTAAAGAGGCGCAGGTCGCCATCATTGCCGGTGACACCAAAGTCGTTGAGCGAGGGAAGGGGGATGGTGTTTTTATTACTACGACCGGGATTGGGGTTGTGCCTGAGGGGATTTATATCTCCGGTGATCGTGCCAGGCCAGGTGATCGCGTTATTGTGAGTGGCTATATAGGCGATCATGGGGTTGCCATCATGGCGCATCGCAATAATTTGCAATTTCAAACTCAGGTTCAATCGGATACGGCTTCATTACATGGCCTGGTTTCACATATGGTACAAGCCGTGCCTGACATTCATTGCCTCCGCGATCCTACCCGTGGCGGACTTGCTACGACTTTAAATGAATTGGCACTTCAATCAGGAGTTGGATTGCTCATTGATGAATCGAGCATTCCAGTTCGAACAGAAGTAGCCAGTGCCTGCGAACTGTTGGGTCTGGATGCGTTGTATGCGGCTAATGAAGGAAAACTGGTAGTGATTTGCTCTTCGGAGCATGCCGAATTATTATTGACTGTAATGCGTTCCCATCCTCTGGGGGTCCATGCGGCAATCATCGGTGAGGTCATTGAAGATCCCCGACATTTTGTTCAGTTAAAAACAAAGCTAGGGGGAATGAGGACTATAGATTGGTTGATGGGTGAACAATTACCGAGGATTTGCTAGGTCGACTTATAAGGATTTTCCGCATGCACGATAAAAACAGTTATTTTTTACCCCATAACCGGTTGCAAGAATTATTGGATGCTTTGCATGGTGCAGGGTATTCCTGTATCGGTCCGCAAGTACGTGATCATGCCATAGTCTATGATGTCCTGACTCAGGCAGATCAATTGCCTTGGAGTCTTCGCGATCATCAAGCTCCCGGAGAATATCGGTTGGAACAAATCGAGGAACGCAAAGCCTTTGCTTTTGCCAACGGCCCTCAAGCCATCAAACCGATTTTATTTAAACCGCAGGAAACCTTATGGACTGTTGTTCGTAATGAAGAGGGTAAATTAGATTTTAAATCACACCATCCGAAGGAATCACCGGTTGCGATTATTGGCGCGCGTTCCTGTGATTTAGCCGCGATGCGTATTCAGGACAAAGTATTTGTTGAAGGCAGTAAACCGGATCCACGATATATGAAGAGAAGAGAACAATTATTTGTTGTTGCAGTCAACTGTACCTATTCTTCTGCGAATTGTTTTTGCGTTTCGGCAGGTACTGGACCAGAAGTTAAGGATCCTTTTGATATTCTTATGACTGAAGTTGATGATGGCTTTGTGGTAAGAACGGGCAGTAGGCGAGGTCAAGAAATTATTGATGCTTTAGTCTTGATTCAGGCACAAAAAGCACAATGCGCGAATGCGGCTGCTCAAGTTAAAAATGCCGGGGACATGCAAACCAAAAAGATACCTTTGGACAACCAAAAAGGGTTACGCGATTTATTGTTTGCCAATTTAAATCATTCTCGCTGGGAAGACGTTGCCGAGCGTTGTTTGTCCTGTGGAAATTGCACCTCGGTTTGCCCAACCTGTTTTTGTCACAGTGAAGTCGAAAAACCTGAGCTGGATGGTTCGAGCAGCGAACATCAAAGAGAATGGGATTCCTGTTTCACTACAGGACACAGCAATATAAACGGAACAGTCATCCGTAATGACACGCAAAAACAATATCGTCAATGGCTCACGCATAAAGTAGGAAGCTGGTTTGATCAGTTTGGAACCAGCGGATGTGTGGGGTGTGGACGATGTGCTACCTGGTGTCCTGTGGGTATTGATATTACAGAAGAACTGGCTGCCATCTCCGGGGAATCCAATGTGAGGATTAAAAAAAGTGATTAATACCTGTCCTGATCCTTATTTGCCTTATGAAGTTGAAATCGTTGATAGAATACAGGAATCAAATTCAATTTTTACATTACATCTGAGATTTGCTGACACAGATCTTCATCAACGCTACAGCTTTTATCCTGGGCAGTTCAATATGCTGTACCTCTATGGTGTGGGGGAAGTTGCTATATCCATTGTTTCTGATCCCAGAGAACAAAGCGTCCTTACTCATACAATTCGGGCTGTCGGTCGCGTAACACGGGCATTACAGCAATTGCAGATTGGGGATAGACTGGGTATTCGCGGCCCATATGGTCGAGGATGGCCACTCGAAGAAGTAAAAGGAAAAGACGTGGTTGTTCTAACCGGTGGCTTGGGATGTGCTCCTTCCATTTCAATTATTAATTATATTTTAGCGAGAAGAAAACACTACGGTCATCTCAGCATCTTGCAGGGGGTAAAGCATAGCGATGACTTTATCTTTCGAAAGCAATACGCCAAATGGCAGAAATCGCCTCACACTGAAGTACATATTGCCGCAGATCAGGCAGGCCCCAAATGGCCATGGAGTGTGGGTTATGTAACGGATATGATCGATAAAATACCTTTAAATCCAGAGCAGACCGTAGCGATGATGTGCGGGCCAGAGATGATGATGCATACTGCCATTAAAGTGCTTGGCGGAAAAGGGCTTTCCGACGACCAGATGTTTTTGAGTATGGAACGAAATATGGAATGCGGAATTGGGCAATGCGGCCATTGCCAGTATGGCGGACTTTTTGTCTGTAAGGATGGTCCTGTATTTGCTTATTCTCAAATTAAAGCTTTATTTAAAGAACCAGGGTTTTAATTTTTGACTGCTTGAGAATCCTATGAAGCCACGTGTTGCTGTACATAAATTTACATCCTGTGATGGATGCCAATTGGCCTTTTTAAATGCAGGAGAAGCCTTGCTGGCTTTGGCCGAATTGGTTGATCTGGTACATTTTGCTGAAGCAGGCACAGTAGATGTTGATGCAAGAGTTGATATTGCCTTTGTTGAGGGCAGTATTTCTACACCACATGAAGAAGAACGAATCAAAAAAATCCGGGAGCAAAGCAAATACATTATCACCATAGGCTCCTGCGCCACTACCGGAGGGATTCAGGCATTACGAAATAGTGCTGATACGGATGAATGGATGGCCAGCGTTTATGCCTCTCCCGAGTACATCAAGACCCTGAGTACATCCACTGCCATTTCTCAGCATATTCGTGTAGATTGGGAGCTTTGGGGATGTCCTGTGAATGGAAAGCAGGTATTGGAAGCTATTCGTTTTCTACTGTCGCATTCGATACCCCGCATAAAAAAAGATTCTGAGTGTATGGAGTGTAAGCGTAAGGGTAATGTGTGTGTTTTAATTACTAAAAAACAACCGTGTATGGGACCGGTAACTCAATTAGGTTGTGGCTCGCTTTGCCCTTCATTGGGGCGTGCCTGCTATGCCTGTTATGGACCTAAAGAAAACCCTAATACTACTTCTTTAGGAACGCGTTTTGAATCCTGGGGAATCAATAAAGAAGCGGTCTCAAGACAATTTTTACAGATTAATAATCAAGCGCCCGCCTTCAAAAAAGCAGGCAATTATTTTAAGGGAATTCGGATTATCAATGAGTAATAACGTATCGATTAATGTTCCTATACTGGCGCGAGTTGAAGGTGAGGGTGCACTGGAGCTGCATATTCGTGATAGCGAAATCGAAACATTAAAATTAAAAATTTATGAGCCACCACGATTGTTTGAGAAATTTCTGGAAGGGCGCAGTTACACAGAAGTATTGGATATTGTCGCCAGGATTTGTGGTATCTGTCCTGTAGCGTATCAAATGAGCGCAACTCAGGCGATTGAACAGTGTTTTTCGATACAACCCAGTCCCTGGGTGCGAACCATGCGTCGCTTGTTTTATTGTGGCGAGTGGCTGGAAAGTCATAGCATGCACATTCATTTTTTGGCTTTACCTGATTTTTTGGGGTTTAATTCAGTTCCTGAAATGGCTAAATACCATCCTGAAGAAGTGCGCAGAGGAATGCGTTTGCAAGCCTTTGGCAATGATTTAATTAAATTATTGGGTGGACGTTCGGTACATCCGGTAGGTGCTTGTGTCGGTGGTTTTTATAAAGCGCCTCAGCGTACAGAAATCAATTTAATGCTGGAAAAAGCCAGAGAGCGGGTGGCTGATTGTGTTGGATTAATTGAATGGCTTGCAACTCTTAAATTGCCAGATAATTCCCATGAGTTCACCTCAGTGTCTTTGTATCATCCCACTGAATATCCTATGAATGAAGGCCGGATTGTCTCTGATCACGGCTTGAACATCAGTATTGATGAGTTTAACGCGTACTTCACTGAGAATCAGGTTTCTTATTCAACCGCTTTGCATTGTTTGTTACAGAACAAGCCCTATTTGGTTGGCCCTTTGGCCAGGCTTAATAATTGTTTCGGACATCTTCCTGTACCTATTCATCTTTTGTTACAGGATCTGAATATTCATTTTCCTTCACGTAATATGTATCATTGCATTATTGCCCGCGCGGTTGAACTGTATTATGCAGTTCTTGAATCCATACGTATTTTGGAACAGTATGAACTCCCTGAATTGTCACATCCTGAAATAGTACCTCAAGCAGGAGTGGGCTTTGGGTGCACAGAGGCCCCCAGAGGGATGTTATGGCAGAATATAGCTTTGGATCACGAGGGTATACTCAGTTTCGCGCGTATAGTCCCTCCTACCAGTCAAAACCAGGCACGTATTGAGGAAGATTTGGGCATTTCTTTAAGACAGTTTGGGTTGAATAAAAGGGAAGATGAATTAAGACATTTTAGCGAAATGATCATTCGTAATTACGACCCCTGTATTTCATGCTCGACGCACTTTCTAAAGTTAACTGTAAATCGAACATGACGGATATAAAAGTACTTGGGATAGGCTCACCTTTTGGCGATGATCGGGCCGGTTGCATAGTTGCTGAACGCTTGAAACAGAGGGGGCTAATACATCGCAAGAGCAGTATGATCCTTATCGAAGCACATGACAGACCTGGTGTACGGTTACTTGAGTTAATGAGGCAAGCCAATAGAGTGTATTTGATCGATGCCATTCAGTCAGGTAACCCTCCAGGAACGATTCATCGTTTTCACAATGAAGAAATTTTCGAGCTCAATGCTATGCTTTCTACTCATGACATGGGCGTCGCGCAGACACTTGCTCTGGGGCGTAGCCTCGGTGAATTGCCTGAGCACATCATTTTGTACGGGATAGAGATTGGGGATATTGAATATCATACCGGATTTTCAGAACCTGTAGAACGGGCAATCAATGAAACTACAGTCTTATTGGAGCAAGAACTTTTAAATGAGTTGCCTCTTTTTTAGGTATTTACAATCTCTTTGTCGTTACAAAGAGATTGTATAAGAGCAGGGTGTGGGCTTTTAATTTGGCTGAGTGCATTTACATCGAGCATTTCCATTTTCATCGCAGTAACAACCACAACCATGTCCCGGGCAGTTAATTTCGTCAGAAGCTTTTGCGCCGGTACAGTCGCTGACATTGCAATCATCGGCAAGCACAACGGAAGGAGCAAAGGAAAGCGATAAAGCCAAAAACAGTGATTTGATATAGGTGTTCATAAAGAGGACTCCTCTTGGTAATTATCCAAGATATGAATTAGACAATACTACAACAATTCATATTCTTCCCAATTCAGTATAGTTTAAATTTTAAACATCCCTCCAATATCTTCCTGTTTGGCATTTTGTTGCATATTCTTTATCATAAATAACATTTCATCGATGTTGATGGCGCTGAACATCAACCCGAGCGCTTGCTTTTTATCCTCTTCTGATTGTGAATTTTTAAATTCATTCATAGCAGACACCAGGATTGGAAGAGGGTTTGCGTCTCGCAATGCGGGCATAATTTGTGTTTCTTCAACAAACAAATGCTGTACATAATGAGCAATAAACTCATTGAAGCTGAGGTAAAACAGGTTACCTAATTCATGACATAATAATCGGTCTTGACATTCACAAGTTATTCGGAACATCTGCTCAAGTTTTTGAATTTCTTTTTCTAGTTGTTCATGCTCTTTTTCAATAGACAGATGCCCATTGGATCCTGTCAAGAGCGGATGGATGTAGGTGTCTTCATGTAAAGAGTGATTTCTTAGCAAATTCATCAAATCAGCATATTGCTCAATGAACGGTTTTCTTCTGTCTTTATCAAAAAAATCAGTTTGTCCCGCAAGCACAGCAGTATCAAATAAAGCTTTTCTAATGGCTTTATGAATCGTGGTATAAAAACTGAATTGTGGCATTGTCGAGCGTAACGAATAATTATTAATAATCCACGCAGCTAAGGTAAAGCCAATTTCATGAGGGTAATCTTCAGCGTGATTGTATGCACCTGGTCCTAACAGACAGGGCGTTACTGCATGTGCTTGTTGTACGAATTGTTCAGCAGCTTCTTTAGTGAAAAAGGCGGCAGGATCTGTATAAAAAAATAATTGCGGGATGGTTGTTTGTTTCATCCAGGAATAATTGGCATCAACAAGCCTCACAACATCGGCTGGATTATTCTCTATTGGTAATTCCTGAGGAGCTTTCCAGGCTGCTTTTCGTCGTTCTATTGCTTGAAAAGGACGAATGTAATTGTTTTTCTCTTCAGGAGAAAGTTCGCGCATCGATGCATTGACAAAAATTTGTTCAAGAAACATATTTTGATTCACAATGAGTTCCCAGCCGTCCGTGGAGCGAAATGTCTTAAACAGTTCCTGAGCTGCTGGGTTATTGGGATTAAAATCCTCCCAATTGTTCCATGCTCCCAACATGGGCTCCAGGTAGCTTAATCCTCTAACATTGTGTTCATGCTCTTTAGCGTAAGCGATGCCTAGTGTTGCTCCCCAACTGTGACCGACAATTAAAATATCCTTTAAATCGAGTTGTTCGATAAATTCAGTCAGATAGGCTAAATGGTCTGCAACAGAATATTCGATATCAGGGGAGTCCGATTTCCCATGACCAATGAGGTCCAGGGCAATGCAGCGTCCATAAGCTTTAAGATGAGGAATAATGTTTCGCCACAGATACGATGAAGACGGCATGCCATGCAGGAACAAAATGGGTCTGCCTTCACCTTCTTCAATGTAATGTAAATTTGACCCCTTAATTTTTATAAAATGGGATTGAAAGGGGTAAAGTGCACTTATCGATTGGTTGTTTTGCATCATCGAGTTTCTCCATAGAATTGAGTGATATGAATCAGAGAGTTCATAATGCGATAATTGAATAAGTTCGTATTGTAAAAATGCGACAAAATGTACTCTTCGAATTCCCGCGGTCATGGCCGCGGGATCTAATCTTTCAGAGTTGTTATATCGCAGTCATACCTGGGATATTCAATGAGTAGATTTTGGTTGGTTTTTTAATGATTTGGAGAGGATAAAGTTGCGAGCAACTCTTTGTTACGCTGTGTAGCTTGCCCATACAATTCAAAGGGGTGAGGCTAAAAAAAATGGATCCCGCGGTCATAGCCGCGGGAATTCGAGGCTTAGATTTTGCTCACATTTGAATTGAAATCCCATGGTTATGTAGCGGGAATTTGAAGAGTAAACCTTGTTCACAAATCCACCGAATTCCCGCGGCTATGAGCGCGGGATCTATGATGGTGGCATTGACGTATTAGATCCCACTGTCTTCGCCGCGGGGTTTCGAAATGCAGCATGTACTCACATATCGTGCGAATTCCCGCGGCTATGAGCGCGGGATCCATGATGGTGGCATTGACGTATTAGATCCCAAAGTCTTCGCTGCGGGGTTTCGAAATGCAGCATGTACTCACATTTCATGCGAATTCCCGCGGCTGTGACCGCGGGATCCCATGTTTTAGCACAGCCATCCTGGTTCTGCGATCAAATCCGTTGGTCGTGGGCAAGATGTGATCAAGAGACAGTGCAGCGTTCGGGTTCGGGATGACGTGGAGGGGAGTGTAGGTGATCATTCATTACAAGCAAAGCTCAAATAAATTTCAAGGACATCGCCTGAATAGAACTAAATTCGCTATTTGAGCAGTAGAGTTGTATAATAATAAATCTATTAGTTATTTTGATATATGTATTTTCCAGAGTCTGTAGATGCAAGTATTACCTCTGTCCGAACTGTTACATCCTGTTTTGTCTTCTCTTGTTAAGAGTATTGCGATTGATTCTGCAGAAGAACAAAATAACATTATACCCTACAGGGTAATGCCTGATTTGTATGTCGTTATGGGTTTTCAATATTCGGGTTCTTTATTGTTACTTCAGGAAGGCAAGCAAATCAAACTGGATAGGTGTGGTCTGAGTGGACTGCAGACGCAGTATAAAGATTATCAGTATTCAAGTGGTATTACCCGAACATTGTTGATCACCTTTTATCCATGGGCTGTCCCATTATTGTTTCATGAGTCTGCAAGCGTTTTGACGAATAAGGCACTTAATGTGGCTGATATTTTCGGTACAATGCTTCAAGACATTCTTGAAGAACAGCTTTTGTCTTTGCAAACAGTCGATGAAATTGTGCCAGCACTGGAAGTATTTTTTAGTGGTTTGTGTCCCCATATGGGTAGGCGTGTCGATGAGCGGTTTATTATGCAGACCAAACGAATAATGACTCTTGGCGTGAACACTAATGTGACTGATTTGGCTCATGATTTTGGGTACACCAAAAGGACTCTGGAACGGCGGTTTAAGGATTATATTGGGATCAGCCCACAAAAATTTTTGCTCACGAAACGATTCCAAAATACCTTAACGTATTTACGCAACGGGATCAGTTGGGAGGCTATTATGGAACGCAGCAATTATTATGATCAGGCTCACTTTATTCATGAATTTAAAGCTTTTTCTGGATTAACTCCCTCACAAAGTTATGACCACACCCTGGATTCACACGATTCATTGTGATGAATTAACGCACGCAGAGTGTCAGTAATAAAAAAACAGGTGTTCCAAATTCGATGAATTTAAATGATAATGATTCTCATTTTCATTTAAGGTATCATTCATCGTGTCCGTATTATGGCCAAATTCTATTGGATAACCTGGATTAGTACATTAGTCATGATGTGTAGTTTTATGAATTGCGCTGATTCTGCAAGTCGTTTGTTTGACCATCAAAATGTTTCTTATGATGGGCATCTGTTTTTTAATGCGACTAACTCGGCTGCTCAGGGTGAACGGTATTTGCTCAATCAGCAATTATCCAATATCAAATTAGGCTCTGAATGGCGGGTGACGGACTGGAATAAAGTAAACGCTTTATTGATATACAACACAGTACCTACTCCCATTGCACCGTCACTTTATTTTGAACAGCTTTTTGACACCTTTACTCTGTATCCTTCTCAATTTTTTTTCGAAGCAGGAAAAAAATGGCTCGTTTTTGGGCGTTATAAAAATGATCTTATTTATAAACCTTTAACCAAGGCACTTGGGCAAATCAATGAAGTCACTACAGTATTCAGTTATGAAAATTCGATTTATGCCAATGTTTCGTTTTTTGAGCCTTATTCACGAATAAAGTCTTCATCTTTACCTGTGTATTACAATTTAAATATTGGAGTTCGTGATGCGCATTATGATGTTGGCGGCAGTTACTTGCGCTCCTTCGCTGAAACTCAATTATCTCAATACAACAAAGGATTCGGAGGATTTTTATCTCAGCGTATTCGCAGTGATGTACCGGGATTTTCTGGTTATGTGAATCTGTACAATAAAAAATGGAGTGCGTATCTCACTGCTGTGATGGCCCTGCGTCCTTTTGCTAAGGAGGATTTGAGTTACAATAATAAAGGGGCTCAACCTAAGGCATTCAGTATACAGACTGCTTATGAATTGAAAATTAATACTATCCCGTTTAAAATAATTGGGTTTTATGATCATTCCTCTCAGGCGTTGGCATTAAGACTTCCTAAACAACGAGTTGGGGTTGGTTTTTCATTCAATCCATACCGTTATTTGAGTCTGCAGTTTCAATATTTTAAGGACTATGGCTATCCCGCTAACGCTATAGCCTCAGGATTGAATCGATGGGTTGTTGGAAATTCGGTTCAGGTCAATAATTTTGCCATGCAAGCTGTCGTCAATTTTTAAGTGGATCTTTGGCCTGTACACACAGAGGAAGCAAAGGGTCAACACGCTTTAAATTAGATAAATTAATTGTTGCAAATGAGAATCATTATCATTTATAGTGTATTTAATTCAGTTTATTATGGATAAATACAATGAAAGTGAAGGTGAACATGTATCAGGAAGTAAATCATCCATTGCATACATTACTCATTGAGAAAGGTCTGCATCACGCGCCAGAAAAGCTGGATACGTTTATTGAAACAGCTTATCAGGATTGTTTTTCAAGACTTCAGCATGCCGCTCTAAGTGAGCATTTAATTAAACGCAAATACCCAGTATGTTCTATTCATCACTATCTGAATCTATTGAAAAATCAGCAAAAAACTGCCAATCAATTGGATTTATTTGATCGCTGGAGTGGCTTGGAGCAAGAACTGGAAGAGAGCATATTAAATCAGGCTTTTGCTCTCGTGTATCGTCATCATTGGCAACAGACTCTAAAAATTCGAGCAAGAAACCATTCCACCTTATGGGCTTGGTTAATGGAGCATTATGACCGACAGGGAGTGATGGATTTTCTGGAGCAGTGGGGTTGTACAGGCCATCCTTATCATCCCAATTTTCGCGCGAAAAAAGGATTCAGCTCCAATGAGGTCATTCGCTATTCACCTGAATTTAATACCCAGGTAAACATACATTGGGCGGCAATCCATTACTCAGTGGCTTTTACCTCAATAGATGAACTAAACTACCGATTGCTGTTCGCGAATCAATTTCCCAGGGAGTTTCAAAACTGGAATCAGATACTCCTTTCGATGCAACTAAATCCTGATCATTATTTGCCATTACCGGTGCATCCCTGGCAATGGAATAATAAATTAAAAACATTGTGCTCTTCCCTAATTGACTCAAGGCGATTCATCATTATTCCTGATATTCAAAATACCAGGCCTTCAATGTCGTTTCGTACCATGATGCCAGCAGGAGCGAATAAACCTCATTTAAAATTAGCGGTTGGTGTGCATACGACTTCGGCAATGCGTACCGTTTCTCCTGCGTCAGTATATAATTCTTCAATTCTTTCAACATGGCTTAGTGAGTTATTGGCACAGCACCATAACTTTGGAGGTGCTTTGTACATTGCCAGAGATTTGGCTGGGATTAATGTCTCAGATCAGTCCATTTCTGAGCAGGATAGGAAACATGCAGCCATGTTGGTTCGTGAAAATCCATTGAACCATACGGATGAATCGCAATACTTGATTCCTTTGGCAGCAATGTTTGCCACGTCTCCAATCAGTCATACTCCATTATTAATTGAATTAATCCAAAGCAGTACACTAAATCCCAGAGCATACTTTTCTGTATATTGTCATTGTGTCTTGGCTGGACAATTGTATTTATTATTACGTTACGGTATTGCCCTGGAAGCCCATCAACAAAACACGCTCATTATGATCCAAAATAATCGACCTGTAGGACTGGTCATCAGGGATTTGGGCGGGATAAAAATTTGTCTTCATGAACTGTATCATCACGTAACCAAGCCAGATTTACATCCGGTGTCCACAATTACTTGTTCTGAGTTGAACGGTTTGTCTCAAACATTCATCCATGGAAATTTTTTAAGTAATCTGACCCCTTGGGTTAAGAGTTTAAATGCTGTTTATGGCTATCCTGTTGATCAACTGTGGCTTCAGGTTCGGACAATACTAAAAGGCTTGTTAGAGCATTATCGAGAGGAGATTCATCCCACTGTTTATCGCTGGCATTATCAGCAATTATTGAGCATGCCCTGGCAACATAAAAGTCTGTTGACCATGAGACTGAATCAGGATCAGGATGAGCTGAACTACTTTTCTCTTGATAATCCGTTGAGCGATTTTAATGATTAAGTCAGTGCAAAGTACCCTTTTATTGGGGCAGTTTTTTATGATCCTGGCTTTGGAAATGACCAACCCATTTCTTCCTTTGTTGATTGCTTCCCAAAGTCATGTGTCTGTGGATGAGCGAGTATTCTACAGCACATTGAGTTTTATCCTTCCAATGATGGCCAACATTTTAGTTGCACCTTTCTGGGGTAGGGTCGCTGATCGTTTTGGCTATAAACCGATGCTTCTTCGTGCTTGCTGGGCTTTAGTAGTGACTCAGGCAAGTATGCTCTGTGTTCACTCCGTTGAGTGGGTATTGGTGATCCGCATCCTGCAGGGAGCGTTTGCCGGATTTATTGTTGCTTTGCAAACCTATGCACTGAGTCTTTGTGAATGGCGAAGTAAAGGCAGGCAATTATCCCGACTGCAATCAACTAAAGCAATGGCTACGGCAATTGCCGGTTTTGTTGGCGGAATAATATTGACGTTCGCTGATTATCAAGGCTTGTATGGTATAGCAAGCCTTGTGTGTTTAAGTATAACCTTGCTGATGCAATTTTGTTTACCCCCGTCAACTAAAAATAATGTACCTCATCGACCAGTAACAACCTCTTCACTTTCAGGTTCCAGAAGTATTTTTTATTTATTGTGTTTCTTAATTTCATTGACTCAAATAGCCAAATTCCTGCCAGAACCCGGTTTTTCACTCTATTTGCATCATTCGCTTACTGATAATTTAATGATGATTGGTTTGCTCTACTCAATGCCAGCTGTTGGAATGTTGTTGAGTTCGGAATGGTGTGGTCGTCAGTTTGATCGCTGTCGTAATCATCGGGAACTGGTCAATCAGTATTTGATACGTTACAGCGTGTTGGGTATGGTTCTAATGATAATGCAGGCTTTTATCAGCAATTTTTTCCTATTTGTTGCCCTTCGCGTCCTTTGGGGTGTGGTTCTTGCTGCGTTACTGCCCGCTTTGTTTGCTTTGTGCTCCGATCGTGCTGTCTTGCCTGGTTATGCTTTGGGTATTGCCAATTCCTTCGCCAAAACAGGCAATCTGATTGGGTTGTTATTGGGCGGATTGCTAGCTGATTCCATTTCCTATCCGTTAATCTTTTTGGTCATTGCTGCTGTTTATGGGCTATTTGCTCTTTCCGTTATGCTGTTTCAAGTGGCGTCTCCTGTACACATCCAGGATGAATCCCGTTCCTATGGTGAAGCGACGACATGAAAAAAAGTGCTTTATTAATGGTATTATTGACCTGGTTTCTAGGGAATATGGACATTCATTTTCTTACTCCATCACTGCCCGCATTGGCAGACTATTTCTCGGTGGGAGCCCCTATGGCACAACTGACCGTAAGTCTGTTTTTGTTGGGGAAAGCGCTGAGCATGGTGATCTGGGGACTAGTTTCTGATTATTATGGCAGAAAATCAGTATTTATTGGTGGGTTGATTCTCTTTGTTTCCAGTAACTTGATGGCGTCAATCAGTTCTTCAATTTACTTTCTTTTGTTATGCCGTTTTGTTCAAGGTATTGCAGTCGGTGCAACTTTGTTAATGGGGCGGGCTATGATAAATGATACTCAGAATGAGCAAAATGCCACTCGATATTTTGCCTGGTTATTTACTTTGGCAGGTGTGTTTATTTGTTTTCTCTCTTTGTTTGGCGGGCTTATAAACAGTTACTGGAGTTGGCGAGTTGCCTTGTTGATTATTGCTGCTTATGGTCTGCTTTTATTGCTCTTAAGTGGGTGTTTAGTAGAAACAAAGCCGCAAAATTTAGTGCCACAGGGTTTAAAAAAGAGCATGCTTCTGGTTTTTAGACATCCTGTCTTTGTCAGCTATTTAATGATTTCCGCGTTGATGATGGCTGGAGAATCTGCTTTTAATACCAGCGCCTCGTTTATTCTTATCAAGGGTGCTCATTTTACCAGTACGGAATATGGAACAATTAAAACAATTATGGCCATTATGCATTTATTAGGTACTGCATGCTGCGGTCTGATGGTCAGCTCTTATCAAAGCGTGCAATTGACTGCCCTGGGCGTTCGTTTATTTGCTTTGTCAGCTGTGTCCATGTGGCTATTTTCCTTCACTTCAGACAATATAATCCTTAGTTTTGTTATCCCAATGATGGCCTATTATTTTGGTACGGGATTTATCGTCGCTTCAGCTACCGCATCGGTTGTACGGCCTTTTCCTAAACAAATGGCCATGGCTTTGGCGCTTACCTTGTTTTGTCAGTTTAACTGCTCTGCATTATTCAGTTTTATAACGAGTTTGATGGGGGTTGAGCGCGTTGAGTCTTTTATGATGGTACTGAGTTTGATTAGTGTGTTGAGTTTAATATCCTTAAAGTGTCTTCGCGTGATGTCTCCACGCCAAAAGTTTGCTTTGAACTGATGGCGTTTGGTTATGCTCTCAATTACTTGCTTAATTGCTGGTTCATTTGCGAATTTAGGGTTTCCAGTTCTTGATCAAATTGTTCCAGCTTTTTAGCTGAAGTGGTTTTTACTGCTTCTTTATTATCAAAGAACGTGCCTTTAAACCCATTAGGAGTTGCCAAACCAATGGCTAAGGCCGGAATAATCGTTAATGCTGAAATGACTCCCAATACTGCTCTGATGAATTGTGGAAAGTTATGCCAACCACGATGTTGTGCCAATATGGGTTTGGCATTTTCAAGAGCCTGCTTGCACACTTTATTAAATTTTTGCAGTGATTCGGATGTAATGTCGTGATTAAAAAACTGGTTTCTTGCCTTGTTTAATTTATTGTTTAATTTGTGAATAGTATGGTACAAGACTGCGTTATTAGCGTTTTTTTGAGCAAGTCGGTGCATTTTTGATTGAAGTTGTTCTAATTTGGCATTAAATTGTTCTTGAAAAGGAAGTGCCTGGGCACGTAAATTGTTTTGGGCTAATTGATGATGGGCTCGAATTGAATCGTCTTCGCTAAAATCTTGCTTTAAATCAGGACAATGTTTCAATAAAATCCTAATTAATTTTAAATCTCCATTGTCTATTGCTTGGGTAAGATGATTTTTTGTAAAAAGATCTTTGTATGATGGATTTACTGAAAATTGACGATCCAAACTTTGGTAGTAGTTTGTAAATAGTGTTTTAAAGAGAGCTGCCTTTTCTGGCTCTTGTGTAGTTAACTGTTCTGCCCATTGTCTGGCAGTTCTGCCTCCCAAAGCTATTTCTCCTGTTTTGTGAATATAATTTGGAGGAACAATAGTTCTTGAATGAATATTGGCGCCTGCCGTAATTAACAGTGAAGCCGCTTCAATTTGTCCCATTCTGCATGCCCAAAGAAAGGCGGTTTGTTTCATGGTATCTTCATATTCAAGCAGCTCCGGTCGTTGTAGCAAGATGAGCTTGATCAGATTCAAATCACCACTTTGAGCGGCCTTTATCAATGCTTCTCCTTCAATATACCGGGCATATTCAGGATCTTTTTTGAGAAAAATTTGAATTAAATGGGTGGGGATGGGGTTTTGTTTTAGGGCTGCACTAATGGCTTTTGAGGAGCATTCTAACTGGCTGTGTTCAATTAGGAGCGCAGCTTGGGTGTATTGATTATTGGTAATCGTTTCGGTTATAAGTTGTATTGCCTGATTATTTGAAAGATCGGGAATCAGCGGGATTAAAACACTGGGTTCTAATTTTTCTTTCAACATTCTATTGAGTAATGCCCTGACATTCTTAAACGCAACTGCATGTTTCACATAGTCATGACGGTTTTTATAAAAATGTTCAAAATGAAGAGCAGAGGCTTGTTGTTGCTGCTCTGGACTGTTTAGGTTACTGTCTTCGGTAATCGGTACTATGCTCCAGCAAAGGCGCCCACCCATGACCAGATAATGAGTGTTGTGAACAGTTTCAGCTGTGCAGGCCAATCGTAACTCATCATAATGGTCTGCATCAATGTGATGAATTGAGATTTCAAATGTGGCATCAATTATTGATTGATATTCTTCATCCGAGAGTTGAAACTCCTCAGATATGATTCTTTTGAATTCTTTTTCATCGGTGCATAGAGTGGTTATCAACTGGTTTAATTGTTCTGGATCCTGGATGAAATCAATAAAAGATTTTGCAATTTCTTTATTTTTTAATCTGAGCTCCAGGATGCATAAATAGAGAAAGGTCTGTAATATGAATAATTTGTAGGTTGATTTTTTATTTTCCCGGTAGTTATGGGGATCTGGATGGTTTTCTTCATATTGATTTACCGCATTTTGGTAGATAGTTTCAAAAGATTTTTGCTGAATTGATGGTGATTCTTTAAGAATGTTTGCATTATTAAATACAAATTCTATAGCTTCGAATAGTTCCTTATCGCTCCAATCATTTAAATCGTCATCTGTATCGATGAGATAGCCAAAATTTTCTTCCATGTCTTCAAATACGTCAGAAGTGCGATCAGCTAAGGAGCTGTCTTTTGTTTGCAAGTACCGGTACATTTTAACAAACAGTTCTTTAGGGCTTTTATTTTCTGTTCTATTCAGATAATCGCGAATGTTGGTTATTTGTTGTATGGCCTCGGGAATTAAATCGAGTCGATTTTTTATTGCGGGTGCTTTAATTTGGGACAGTGCATCAAGATAGTCATCGATCACAATTTTAGGTATGAGTTTGCGGGTTGGATCTTCACCCGAGTTTGTCAGATTCAAGATATTGGGTAAACTTAATGTCCTGGCACTATCCGGTTTTACTTTAACAATAAATTCTCCTTTGGCCACTAAAAGGTCTTCTCCATGCTCGAGATCGGATTTCATTGCTCCATAACCGGGATTACCCGTTTGAAAAGTGTCGGCTTGTTTACTTAATTCATTCAGGTTTTCTATTAATGTGGATAAAAATTTTTGCTTTTTGGGAGGTAGTTTCTTATTCGAGAGTAACTGGTTTAAATCTCTAATCAGATTAGGGAATTGGGTTTTGAATGTATCGGAGTTCCCTGAGAATAATCCTCCAAAGAATTTTTTTCTCTCCAGATCTGCTTTACAGGTGTTATCGCCAAATAAATGAAGCGCCATTGTTTTATCACCAGTTTTTGACATAGCTCCGGTAATTTTTTGTGCCCCGGTTAATGGAATAATAATGGTGAGCTCACCTGCTTTATCTATGTGGAGAAATGGATATTTTTGGAAAATTCGAAATAAATTATCTTTAAAAGAAATCATAGAGCGGGCTCTTGAATTTAGATAACTACATTATAGATAGCGGAGATTAAGGCAAAATTAAGAGCGCTATGTTTTTATATGTAGCAAACGGTTTTAATCAAGCTCGGAACGCTTTAATTAAAACACAATAATGCAATACTGAGCAGTACAATAACAAATACGGTTGTTTTGTTATGTCTGTTGCTGCCGGACTCAGCTGATTTGATGTGTTTGGCGATATGATTATGATGTTTCATGAGGATATAAGTCCCTTTCTTGATCACTCTTCTGTTTATTCTAGCTTATTAATGACACTTCATATGAAGCTCTAAGAAATAGCTCATTCGATTTGGTCTATAATTAAAATGAATTGATATTGCGATAGAAACCACGCAGGACAGGACTGACGAAAAACTGCAAGCCGAGATGTACATGATTACTGTATTGGGATATGAATTACATGATAAAATGAGGCACAATCATAACATCGACACTTATCACGCGTTGAGGCTAAAAGATAAGTGCAAAGTGTTATTAAAAATTCCCAATAATAATTTCACTTCTTCAGAAAATCTCGCTATTTTGCAGCATGAATTTCATGTGTTACAAACTGTAAATGCTCCTCCAATAATTAAAGCCTATGATTTTTTACCTAATACGCCCGCTCCCATTTTGATTCTTGAGCATGTAGACGGGCAGTTATTAAGTTCTTACATTCTGGATCATACTCTCGAGCTTGGTGATTTTTTCGATCTGGCAATCCAATTGGTTGATATTGTCGGAGAGTTGCATCAACGGAATATAATTCATAAGGAAATACGGCCTGCCAATATTGTTATCGACACACAGAAACTAACTCTAAAATTAATCGATTTGAGTGCTTCCACAAAATTGGCTGAAGAGTCCTTTGATTCCTCGAGTTTGGAACAATTTAGTGAGGAACTTGCTTATATTTCTCCCGAGCAAACGGGACGAATCAACCGGCCAGTAGATTATCGAACTGATTTTTATTCTCTAGGGGTTACGTTCTATGAGATGCTAACCAATCAGTTGCCCTTTCAAACACGTAACAGCCAAGAGTTAATTGAACAACAGATCACTAAAAAACCGCTGTCTGTATTGGCTGTTCGACGAAACATCCCCAAAATGCTGGCAGCAATTATTGATAAATTATTAGAAAAAATGCCAGAGGATCGGTATTCAAGTTTTATAGGCATCAAGTCGGATATAGTGGACTGTTACAAGCAGTGGGTTATCAAGCGACAGGTCACCGAATACTCACTCGGAACAAAAGACATTAAGGATCATTTGAGTATCTCGCGCAATTTATACGGCCGTGAACATGAAGTGCGACAACTCATTGACGCATATAAACGAGTGAGTCAGGCAGCATCTGAAATCGTAGTTATCGCCGGGTATTCAGGAGTAGGAAAAACCGCTGTTGTCAGGGAAGTATACAATTCAATAGTGGAGCAGCATGGATGTTTTATCCAGGGTAAATACGATCAACTCCAAAGGAGTATGCCTTACAGTGCAATTGTGACTGCGTTTCAACATTTGGTCAAACAGGTTTTGGCAGAGCATGAGGGAAAACTCGAAGAACTAAAAAATCAATTGTTGCATTCATTGGGAACCATTGGACAAATTGTCATCGATGTTATTCCTGAGGTAGAGTTAATTATAGGTGAACAACCTGCTGTACCTCAATTGAATCCTGTTGATGCACAAACCCGGTTTAATCTGGTGTTTCAAAATTTTGTGCGCGTGTTTGCAACCGAAGAACATCCCTTAGTGATTTTTCTTGATGATTTGCAATGGGCAGACAATTCATCTCTCAGCTTTATTGAAAATTTATTAAACGATAGAGGCAATCAATATTTGTTGATTATCGGAGCTTATCGGGATAATGAAATCAATGAAAATCATCCGTTGCAGCTTTGTTTAAATCATTTAAATACGAGTCATGTACCCCTTACACTTCTCACATTGCAGCCATTAAATTTAAGCAATGTTCAACAATTATTACAGGATGCATTAGCGGGTTCCATCGAAAGAGTTCAAAGTCTTGCTGACTGCGTTTTTGAAAAAACCCAAGGAAATCCATTTTTTATTAATGAGTTTTTAAAGCTTCTGTATCAACAGCAGCTGCTTATTTTTTCTTATGATCGGGGTATTTGGGAGTGGAATTTAGAAGAGATAAACCGGCAAAGTGCCGATGATAATGTAATTAATCTGATTACAGCTAAAATTCATCTGCTTTCAAAACCTGGCCAGGAACTGTTAAAGCTTGCTTCATGTTTTGGTCATCAATTTGATTTAAAAACACTTCTTGTTATCAATGGTCAGACCGTAAGTAATACTGCCGAACAACTATGGCAAGCAATAAATGCTCATTTAATCCTTCCTCTGGACGAGTCTTATAAAACATTGGGCCTGGTCGGGTTAAATGAATCGGTTTTGGATTTAGAACTTGGTAATTTACAGTATCGATTTGCACATGACCGAATTCAACAGGCATCACATGACCTTATTGCGCCACAGGACAGGCCTGCGATTCATTTGAAAATTGGCCGGTTATTATTAAAACAACAACCACTGGATAAGTATGATGATCGATTGTTCACTGTGCTGAAACATTTTAATCAAAGTATTCCTTTAGTTGATGATATTGAAGAGAGACATCTACTGGCTCAATATAATTACTGGGCAGGTCAAAAAGCGAAAATGGAATCCGCTTATGATGCAGCAAACGAACATCTATCAGCAGGTATTGAATTTTTGGAGTCGGTTAATTGGAGTAAAAATTATACTTTAGCATTTCGGTTGTATCAGGAATGTGCGTGTTGTAAATATCTGCTTGGGGACTTTATAGCCGCTGATCTTTATTTTTCTGAACTTTTAAATCATGCACAATGCGCTACAGATCGTCTTGAAGTCTATCGATTGAAAATAGAAATGCTCTCTGTTTTGGGTAAACATACAGAGGCTTTGCATTTGGGGTTGGCAGCATTACGCGAATACAATATAAACATCCCGGAAAAGCCGAATATACTGCATTTGTTGATTGCTGTTTATAAAATTAAATTTCAGTTAAGAAATACCATAATAGAACAAGTTTATTTGCCTCCAATGACTGACGTACAACAAAAGGCTATTGTTAACCTAATCACTCAATTGTTAAATAGCGCCTTTAATATTAATCAAAAACTCTTCGTTATTTTAACGTGTAAAAATATGAGTTTGAGTTTCAAATATGGATATACCGAAAGTACTTCGATGTCCATTCCAGTTTATGCTTTTATTATTATGCATTCACTTAATTTATATGATGAAGCCATCTCTTTTGTTCGTTTATACGACCGGTTGAAGCAAGAGTATGGATCATCCGATTTTGAAGGAAAAAATCAGTTTGTATTAGGAACTTTTATTCAGCCCTATCAAAATTCCTTTGAAGAGTGTAACCGTACCGTCAATAATGCATTCAGATTATGTTGTGATTCAGGTGATTTGGTTTACAGTAATTACAGCAAATTATTACTGGTTCTTCACGCCATATCAGCCGGACATAATCTGGATGAGGTAAAAAAGAATATCAGTTTGGCTTTGTCGTTTATGAACCGAGTCAAGATCACTGATTTTATTACGGTAGCAAAATTCTGGGAATTTTTAGTGCAATATTTGAAGGATGGCGAATTTGCGGCGATTAACAAGACTGAATTATTTGAAGAAGAGATAAAAAATGGAAAAAGTAAAACGGAGTTAAGTTTTTTTTACAGTACATTGACTCGTTTGAATTTTTTAGTGGGTCGTTATGAGGAAGCGGTTCTATCGGGTGAACAGCATGAGGTTTATGCTGAATACGATAAGGGTTTAGTAAGCCATTTGGATGGTAAATTTTTTTTTGCTCTTGCTCTATTTTCTTATCTTCCTCAAATACCTAAAGCTAAAAGAAAGGTATATTTAAAAAAATTAAAACGATTGGCGTTTTTTATTGATAAATACGCCTCCTGGTGTCCTGGTAATTACAAAGTTTATGCATTGCTCATAGCGAGTGAATTGGCTTGTCTGAATCGAGATCATGAGAAAGCACTTGCGCTCTGTGAACAATCAATTAAATTGGCACTTTCCAGGGGATTGATTCTGATTGCTGCGATAGCCAGTGAACGGGCGGCTCTTATTTGTCTTGACATGAAGATTGAACGAGTAGCTAAATTCTATTTATGTAATGCACACCGATATTATCAAGATTGGGGCGCTGTAACCAAAGTTAAATTATTGGAAGAAACCTATCCAGCCTTATTACTCGATTACTGCGGTTCGAGTGATGAGTCGGTTGTATCAAACCCTGCTTATGCCCTTGGCGATACAAAAAACCTGGATATGTTGGCCATTTTAAAGTTTTCCCAGTTAATTTCAGGTGAAATTCGTCTGGATCGTCTATTGCAAAGGCTTTTGGTCATTGTTTTGGAATTATCTAATGCTGAGCGTTGTGTTCTTTTAAAGAAAATGGAGGAGCGGTGGATTGTAGTGGCAGAGGGGAATCTGGTACATCAAGCTATTTATCTAAATGGCCTCGAAGCTGCTGATGCAGTTAACGTATATCCAAAATTCATCCTGAGTTATGTGGAACAAACGCAACAGCCAATTATTTTGAATGATGCGGCTCAATCAGAATTCTCCGGTCAGGATCCTTATGTGATGGAAAAAAATCCCAAGGCACTCTTGATGATGCCTCTATTGTACAAAGGCCAATGTACGAGAATACTGTATTTGGAACATCGGAGTATGAGTAATGTATTTACATCTGATCATTTAAACAGTTTGCATTTATTAATGGCTCAAATCATGAATTCGCTGGAACACAGTCGTATGTTTTATGAAGTGACTCATGATGGGTTAACCGGGCTTTCCAATCGCAATATGCTTTATGAACTGTTCCAGGTATCCATAAAACAATTAACGCGAACTCAAGATACGGTGGCTTTGATAGTTATAGAGATGAATCACTTCAAATCCATTAATGAGCGCTATGGGTATGATGTGGGAGATCAGTTATTGATTCATATTGCATCTAAACTAAAGGTCAATTTGCGCAAGGGGGATATTTTGGCACGCATAGGTGGGGATGAGTTTGTGGTGATGCTTACCAATGAACCATCAAATGCATTCCTTGCATCTTTTATTGAACAATTGATTCAGGATCTAATAATACCAGTGCACATTATGGAGCAATTAATTCAAATATCAGTAAATGCAGGAGTTAGCCTGTATCCCGTTCATGGGACGGATATTCAATCCTTAATTAAATTGGCTGAAATGGCGATGAATCAATCCAGACAAACAGGAGTAAATCGATTCAAAATTTATACTGCACATCGTGATGATGAATTGAATCCAAGGGATAAAATGCAATAGCCAACGGCCCATAATCAGCATTAAATCAGCTCGAGAACCCTTTAAAATTCCAGGCTGCTAATCCCGAAGCGATGACACAATAGCTCCTGGATTATGATCTATACTTTAGATTATTTCTCAATCGATATTATTGTGTATACACCAAACGAAAAAAAAACAGGATTAGGATACGATGACGTCATCGGTATGGATCAATACCATTTAATTCCTATGATAAATGCCTATTTGGAACATCAAGGTAAAATACAACTAAAAGCGGGAAATGAGGGCATTTGTCATGGTTTGTCCACGGTTTATTGTAAATTCGTTATAGAAGGAAAACAGGAGGAATTTATTCAGATTATCCAGGCTATTATTAAAAAAGCTGGAGCAATTGGTTTGATTAAAAAAGGCCAGGTAGCTGAAGGAACGCTATTATTCAATGAACCGGGTGATATTAGCGACAGTCGGATCAATAAATTCATTGGCGATGCCCTCATTGCTTTATTACCTGAGGTATTCGATAAGCGTTATGCCCAGGATGATAGTGTTAATTTATTAGGTGTTTCAATACCAGTGAATGATGCACACGGTCATTCGACAGGTGCTCACGTCACAAAACCGATGCAAAAGGTATACAATCTTGGGTTGATCGCTAAAACAGAAGAATGGTCCAGGATTTTTGAACAAATGAAGGCTAATGAAACCTCATGGACTGTTTCCTCTTTTCAACACACGATTGCGATTTCAGTGCAAGATGGACAATTTCATGTTTATGATCCTAATGATAGAAAAATCATGATCTGTAAGAACGGTGAGGAACTTGCTAGTCTGTTAGCAAGTGACAGTTTTGGTCCCGATAGAAAGAAACAACCTTTAACTCAAATGCCGTTAACCATCAATGTGATGGCTCATCCAGCGAAACAAATCAGTTATGATTTTCCTGACAAAACACAGTTAGTCAACGGACTGATAATAGAAGATCCTGATTTCCTCAGCCGAACGATTAATATTCATTTGTCGCATTTTGATTTGTTATCAGTTGCTGCGATGCAAAATGATGTCGAGATGATTAAGGTGTTGTTTGAATCAGGAGTAACCGGTTCCGACATGGCTTTGGCTCGAGCAGCGAAGCATAACCGGATGGAAGCAATTGACGTTTTATTGCGGCCAGAATATAAAGATAAAATGGAAGGCCTGGAATCCGGTTTTCTGAATTCGACATACGATAAAGCATGTGAAAATGCAGTAGAGGAAGGAAGGCTGGAAGCCTTGAAAAGACTGTTACAGAATGAAGAAATTGGCACACGGTTTAATACGTGCATTCAGACTGCTTATGTTCAAAAAAGATACATGCGGTTGGCAGCTAAATCCAATAATCCTGAATGCCTGGAATACGTCATTTCTTTGATAGAAAAAAATAATCCTGGCATTGACATTCCTAATCTCATAACTGCCTCTAAGGCACTACCCAAAGCTATTGCATCTGGAAATACTCGTTGTATTGAGCTGTTAAAAGAGAAAGCAGGCCTTGAGCCATCAGTACAGAAAATTGCCACTTCGGTGAGCAAAGATAGTGCTTTAAATGAAAGGACTCCAATGACATTCCTTGACTCATTCACACCGTTTACTCAGTTTTTAAAAACGATGTTTACTGGTGCTCTGAACGCCTTTACAAAGCTTATCTCAATAAACAGAATTCCTGATGAAACTAAATCTATGAACTCGGAACAGATGGGCACACAAAAAAAATTTAAGGATTCCGTATTGGGTATGAGAGACTCAGAGGTTTCAGAGCCAATTCAGGAAAAAGACACTACAGATACTTCAAATAAAATGAATTGACAGAGTAAATATCTGGTGGACCAGGCAATTGCATATCACTTTGAGTCGCTTTAATTCAATTGCCTGATGGCAAGGACGAACGGATTCTTTTTGAAAAATCATCACTATGATTAGCATCCTGAGCCGCTTTGTTAATTTGCGAAC
This sequence comes from Legionella sp. km535, assembly GCF_003990085.1. NCBI lineage: Bacteria > Pseudomonadati > Pseudomonadota > Gammaproteobacteria > Legionellales > Legionellaceae > Legionella > Legionella sp. km535. The sequence goes on from NZ_RZGU01000015.1 coordinate 93,474, forward strand.
GTTGGCGCAAAATTTCAAACGGTACTGAAGTGTTTAACCAGCCATTATCGTAGAGATAACTGTCAAGCCAACCATTCAGATAGTGGTTCATGTTCACATGGCCTACTCGCCCTGCTTTATTTGCATAGCGTATGATATTTATGGTGCAACTATTGCTGAGTAAATGGTAGAACTCAGCACGTTCAGCAAGTTGATTGATTCTCGTAAGATATATCATAAAGAGTTTGCGCGCATTCTCCGGAGAAATATTAATGTGATAGAGATACGTTTTCTCACCTCGATAATTCGTACGCACTCGAACCAGGTCGCGTTCATCACCAACAACATAAATCAGCTCAAATTGTTTAAAAAGTGAAGCAACAGGTGAGAAACTTTCACCAACCTCTGGTCGTGTTTCAATAGAAATACTAACCGGAGGAGCGTTGTTAAAGATAAAACTCACAAAAGTATGCCCTATCGGACCTGGCATCCAATAAGAAATATAGAGATCCAAGCCAATTAAGTGTGACAACTCGACATCACGATCTTCATATCGAATAATAAAATCATTTCTACTGCGGTAGTCAAAATTACGGACATTAATTAGGTGAACTTTATTTCCATCAATGACGGCTCTTGGCATAACCGCTACTTCAGGCCGCCAGTTTCTATCCTCCATGGGTTTAATACTAATCCACCACCCAATAAGACCAAGATATATTAGTGCAAATATTATCAGTGTTCGCGACTTATGGGAGAGCCATAAACTCCAAATGGCAAATAGTGCAAATACAATCGCCAGGCTTACTCGTAAAAAAAACCAAGGTAGATTTGAATAATATATCGCCAGGGTACCCCATGACCCAATACTTAATTTAAAAAGGAATTTAAACACCATTCCGAGACATACAAATGGCTTCCAGTACCAGGCAGAGTGATTTTTATGATTGGTACACTTAATGGACGTCATCGTTTTTTTTTCCATATTATTCAGGTGCGTTGAACATTGCTTCCCTGTCTTATCAATAGCATACTCTAATAGTGTAGCTTAAGGATTATTAGATGTACCTTGAGAAGATGAATTTAAAATATTAATAACAAAATAAACACTGACTGCTGCGAATAGATGTTTTAAAGTATGGCCACTTATTTGCCCATTGATCTGATAAATGAACAGGTCATAATGTTCCGTTATTTTGGCTAAAAGGTAAAAAACCAACAGACCGGTAAACGCTTTTGTTTCTGGAGGGGACTTTGGAGACCAGAGCAGAATGAAAACAAGTAAAAACAGTGTATAGAATTGTACTAAGATATATAATCTGAGATCTCCACGTCCTAATTCCTCCGTCCAATGCCAGTATAGTACTGAATAAATTCCAAATAATAGTAGGGGTATTAATAAACGAAATCCCCAATTAAAATTAATTTTTTTCATGATCATCAAGGACAGCAGGGACATAAAAACAATGGTCATAGGAATTCTATCCCAAACTAGCCTCTCATTTGTAGGAGACCAGTGATAATAAGCGGAACCAACCCCGATAAGAAAAACGCCTGTAAACATTATTAAATAAACGACTGCCTCTTTTCCCTGTATTTTTTTATTGTTCCATTGTTGGTTGAGTGATCTGAATCCAAGGATACTGACAAATATAAAAAATACATTGGAAGTAACATTCCAAAAATTTGGAATTCTCAATAGTGTTCGTGTGTCAGCAAAATGATGATAACTGTTTAATTGAGGAATTGGTGTGGTAAATATATAAAATAAAACCAGCAATATCAGGGTTAGCATAACCAGGAAAATCCCAATCCATTGATTATTCATCCTGCATGGACACATGAAATTGTGTATTTGACATAGTATCCTTCTTGATTATCAAATAGTCGTTTCTCTTTTTATCTTAGGAAACCTATTTTATTTTTGCAATAAATAATAATGGGTTAAGGTAGTGCCATTAGGCCAAGGCTGTACTAGTCTAAGTTGTTTATGGCCCTGATTTATGGAATTGATAAAACTCGAGATTAACTTTAATCTCGAGCTAAATTTCAGTTTATGCCGCGGGGCTAATCATACTGGTTTTATTAATTGGATCTTGGGTTGGAGCCGTATCACTCATAACCAGAGTGATCTGTGTTTTTTCGGTACCAGGAGCACTAAATAGTGGTTTGTGGGCATTGGGATTTGAGCTATTTGCTAATTGTTCTTCTTTGGCACTGGTGCTTTTTGAGATCTTGCTGTTTTTCAAGCTATTCGCTGCATTACTTCCAGTGATTGAATTTACGTCGACTTCTGTAAAACCATAATTTATGTTTTGTCCATTATGATCGTGATGATGCTTGCCCTCTTCAAAAGCCCGTCCGAATTTATGACCTGTTTTTTTAGCAAAAAATACGGTGCCATAGCCACAACCACCAGCTCCTACTCCAGTGACAAATGCTAAAGGAATTCCAATACCTGTCATGGCAAGGCCACAGGTTGCTGTTGCTAAAATTAGTGTTCCTAAAGCTGCTCCAGTGGTTAACGTTCCGTAACCTAAGCCTTGAGTAAATTTCAATGTGCGTTTTGCTATATTGGGCATGACGTAAATCCTTTTGACGATTATTTTTGCAGTACTGCATTGAACGAGTAATGCACGGAATATTTTTACATAATGTAAAAACCATAACCATGGTAGCAATCTCTATTTTTTGAGTGAACACTTAAAAAGTAATAATGATTATATGAAATTCTAATGACCTGATAATTTGTCGAACAGAAAAAAATGGGGTAATTTTTTTTAGCTTTAATTTAAAATTCGCATAAAAAATAGTGAGATGTCGCCATTGTTGAATAGTGGGAGCTGGTGGACAAAGCGAAGCGTGCCCACCAGCTTGACTCAAGGGGTTTTTGTTGCTTTAAAGGAACCGCACCCATTTATAAAAGAGAACAACCTCCAAAACATTTTGTCATTAAAGTCTCTTGATGTGTAGGTAATCGTTGGCTTGAAGGAGATGCACGATGATGATTGGATATATTATCGCGTATGGTAGTGAATATACTGTTTTTAATTAATCCATTTTTTAAATTGCCATTATCATCAGGTGTGATATCCGAGCTGTGTGCATCACAAAGAAGCGGGTCAAGCTCAGTTGTTTTTTTACAAGGTTCAGGTAAGGTTAATTCTGTGTCTGGTTCCAGATTTCTGATATGTAAGCTGACTAACTCTGATGAACAGGGCTCATCAATGTGAGGCGACGCAATTTCAGCATGTGCCTTATCTGGTTGAACTGCAATTAGTGCCTGGACTAAAACTAAATTTTGTGTTGAGTCATTGGGATGGACCTTCGTATCAACCGATTCTGGTGAGCTGCTCCTGGAAGGGTGAAGTTGTGCAAGCGCAAGGGATGCTTCACTCGGTTCGACAAATGTTATTTCGGGTGTTGAAGTAGTGTTGCTTGTTACGGAGTCAATCAGATTAGATGCTATTGTTGATGCATTATTGATGGCATGTGAAGCTTCATCTAAAGATGGGATATCTTTCACAAAAACCTTGCTATCAAAACCAAAATAACGGTCATTCAATATTTGATCTGCTTTTAGCCTGGCTTCAGGAAACTCGAGTATTTTATTTATAACTTCGATATAAGATTCTCTTGATTTGGTCAATATTGTTGCCTTAATTTGAGTATCAGAGTAATAGCTGTGAATTTTATTAGGATATACATGAGCAGAGTTTGGCAGGGATTTTATAAATTTATCCCGTACACTCTGTGTAGAGAAAAAAAGTTCAAATCTCATGCAGGTGTGAAGCTTCCTATTGTGATCTACATAATAAATTTGAGGATAAGTAAGATGAGCTTCTATCAAATCAGGATTGAATAATCCCTTGCTAAAATCAAAAATACTGGTGCAACCTCCGTAAATTAATATCCCTGCTCCTATCAGAGAAAGCTGGGATAGCAGTTTCATTTCACCATCAAGATTCACAAAAGTATCTGGCTGTAATTCAGAAAGAGGAGGAGGATCGCGAAACTCATTGACGACCCATGTACCCCTGTCTCCTCTTTGAAACTGTGAGTTTGATTCAGTCTTCATAAAGCGACTATCGAAGGGAAAATGTATAATGTATCTTCGGATCTTACTAACTCTATCAAAGAATCACAATCTTTTGATAATTAACAATATAATACAATAAAATTTGTTAAAGCAGGCAAAATTTTGGATTACTTAGGTATTATGGGATTCGTTAAAGTTCAATAAATCCAAGAAACATATTAAATGAACTCATATTATTTTTTGTTTAAAGATGAGTTTATTTGGCTAAATGAGTTTAAAAAACGGTTTTAATTAATTATTATTCAATATATTAGCAACCAAACATTTTATTGAACTGATCTCGTATGCTGGTTGGCCAAGAGAGTAGAAATGTTAACACGCCCTATGGAACATTATATATATGTCATATATTGAGCTATCAAATTATGGTGGATCACCTTTTGAAAAATTAATGGGGCATGCACCTGAGGTTTTAAATCAATGGGCAAAATTGGAGGAAGTTTTTTTTCGAAGTAATGTATTTACTTTAGAGTTTCTTGAACAAATTAGGCGTGCTTTGGCTTTTAAAAATTTATGTCAATACTGTATGTTAAAGGCTGGGCCTCCAGAAGAAAATCCCGAGTCGACACGTTTGGCAATTGCGTTAAGGTTTGCAAATAAATTTGCAATAGATCATACATCCATTTCTAAAGAGGAAGTTCAAGAGATGGAGCTATATTTTTCTCGCAAGGAGTTAATCGAATTAATAGCTTTTTGTAGTTTCGTTACTGCCTCTCAGAAATTTGGTTCTTGTCTAGGTCTTGAATCAGCCGATCATTATAAATAGGTGTTGAACTATCAATTATTACGACATTCCCAAAAATGATGGGTTTGTGAACGCATCGATCTCAAATCTTAAAATTTTCAATCTACCCCTAAAATCGGTTCGTAAACTCTGTACATTTAACAAAGTTCGTTTTAATCTAACTTTTTAGACTTTCTGAACAAAAGGATGAACGATGCGAGTAGGGTATGCCAGAGTATCAACACATGAACAAAATTTAGACTTGCAACTGGATGAATTAAAAAGGGCGGGTTGTGAGGAAATTTTTACGGATAAGATCAGCGGCTCGGTTTCGGAAAGACCTGGGTTAGACAAATTACAGAATTATCTCAGAAAAGGAGATGTTCTAGTGGTATGGCGTTTGGATAGGCTAGGGCGCTCTCTTAAGCATCTGATTGCATATGTGGCTAAGCTAGAGGAAAAAGGGATAGGGTTTCATAGTATTACCGAATCTATAAATACTGAAACATCGTCCGGTAAGTTTATGTTCCATGTATTTGGAGCACTCTCGGAATTTGAACGTAATTTAATTAAAGAACGAACTCTTGCTGGTCTTGAAGCTGCTAGGGCTAGAGGGCGGCAGGGTGGAAGGCCAGAAAAGCTTAGTGATGAGCAAAAGGAATTAGCTAGAACGCTTTATGCCAATAAGAAGCATTCAATTCAATCTATTTGTAAGATGGTTGGTGTAGGAAAGACCACTCTATATAAATACATTAATAATTGAAAATAATTATTTCCTTCTAGCTTGTAGCATAAAGTTTAAACATCACAAATAAAGGAACTACTGAAATACCCAGAAAAATCATTTTTAATATAAAAAATTTTTCAATTTTTTTACCTGTTTCATCCCCCAAATTATAGTTAATATCTTTTCCTGGATTTTGTTGATGTATTTTTTTTATTGTTTGAGCATCTGAATTAGATAAAAATGCTCCATATAAATATTGAACTAAATCAATTATAAAGAAAATAATTAATATTGAGAAAAAGGTAATGAGTAAAAATTTTGGCCTACATTCGATTAACCAATACACTGTCCAAAAAATAGCCCCCTCAACAAATGCTACCTGTCTGGCAATTTTTGACGATTCAGAGGTATAAAAACTATACCTTGCATATGAAAAATTCATTTCAGACACAATATTTGATTTATGTTTTTTATTCTTTCCTTTAATTTTCTTGTTCATTTTGATATTCCTGATCCAGGGTGTCTGGGTAGGTCTTGTTCTTCGTCCGGTAAGTCAATAGCTTCTTTAACCAATTTTGGAATTAAATTTTCAATGTCTTTTGGTTTTAGTTTTAGAAATTCGTCTTGGGATAATCGTTCAATTTTAATTGGTGGAGTCTGGAAAAAATGATGTGACGGTATTTTTTCAAAAATTGCGATGGTGAACTCCATACCGTGTTTTTTTATTTCAGCTTTAAGATTTGTGTTGTTTTTTCTATTACAGGCATCTATTTGCTGATTAATTTTATTTTGTAACTCCCTGATTTTTCTCATATTAGAAGATTCCTAACGACTTATTGAAAAATGAATTACCTAAGTAATAATAGCACATCAAATGACTTTCAATTAGACATGTAGATCAATTAATTGCCTGAAAAATTAAAAGACAACTACCGTTCAAAACCCGTGTTTTGTTCATTAAATCGATTAGTAAATACGGGTGTTCATCAAGTCTTTTAAAGCGAACTTGTAGACTCCGCAACGTCAATAATTTCATATGGTTACTAATTCATAAATTAAGAGACATAAAACTATTATGTAAAAATCATTCTGGCTATTGGTTATGGTCTAAACTTTATTAAAAGGATTATAAGAGTAATGAAATGGATATTAGCTCAGAGTTAGTGATTGCTTTGGTCGGAGGTACAGGAACTAACTTTGATGAGGTTGTAAATTATATAAAGGGTATATTGGAAGGTTTTTATGACGAAGTGCATCCTATTGTTTTATCAAAATTACCCAACATCTATTTTAGTGACAACCCCACTTTTTCAGGTAAAAGCCATTTAGACAAAGTTGAATTTTATCAGAAGCAAGGAGATGAGATAGCTCAAAATTATCCTGCTATGATGGGAATACTTGCTACATGTGAAATTAATAAAAAACGTATTCCAACCAAATCCAACGCGTACATCATAAAATCGCTTAAACGAAATGACGAGTATAAAGTTTTAAGAAGAATATATGGACATAATTTAATTTTAATTTCTGTCTATGAACCTAAAGCCCATAGATTAGAGCATTTAATTAATAAAGAAATTATATGTTGCCCTGATAAGAGATATGAAGAGATAAAAGAAAAAGCCACTTACATCATTGAGCGTGATAAGCATGATGAAAATAATAAGGATGGTCAATCAGTTCGAGAAACATATACAAATGCATCATATTTTGTAAGATACGATACTTTAAAAGAAGATATTAAGAGATTATTAGATATTTTGAGAGGAGATCCAATAGAAACGCCAACTAAAGATGAAGTAGCGATGGCCAATGCTTCAGTATGTGCTATGCGTTCTGGTGATTTATATAGACAGGTTGGTGCTGTGATCACAGATGATGATGGAAATATTCTCTCAGCAGGCTGCAACGAAGTTCCTAAGTTTGGTGGTGGTGCTTATTGGAATGACACTAAAGATGAAGATTTAAGAGATTATTTTTGTCATGAGCAAGGAAAACCCTTAACAACTATAATAAAAGAGCAGATGGCTGAAGAAATTCTTAAAGATATAGAAAATGATTTACCCAATAGAGTAAAAAAACTATTTCAAAAAAATAGAGAAAATATTATTAAAAAAATCTTACAGAAGGGCGCGATTAAAGATCTCATTGAATTTTTAAGACCTGTGCATGGAGAAGAAGCTGCCATATGTGATGCTGCTTTGAGGGGCGTTAGTATAAAAAATGCAACATTATATTGTAACACCTATCCATGCCATTTATGCGCAAAAAAAATTATTGCCTCTGGAATTAAAAAGGTCGTTTATATAGACCCATATCCTAAAAGTAAAGCCGAAATACTTTATAAAGGTATTGTGGTTGATAAGCCTCTAAATATTAAAGAGTCTTTAGGAAAAGTGGTATTTGAATCGTATCGTGGATGCTCTCCCAAAAAATATAATTATTTATATAATTTAAAATATAAAAAACGATATGATAAAAATACGGGATTAATCAATCCTAAAGAAGAGATCAACTATCATACTGAGCTGCTATACGTCTCCAATTATTCCCCATTAGGTTATGTACAAAAAGAAATAGCTTATATTGAATGGTTAAACACCGAATTTGAAAAAAAGCTTAATAAAAAAGTTATAATCAGTGAAATTGATTTAAATTCTAATTATTTATTTGAAACTAAATGGCTTAATAAATAATATCATTATAACTTTGAAAGTAAATTTTCCGTAATTTAGGCTAATAACTTAACTTTGAAAAGTTAACCTAGATAATTAACTTTCCACAAGCTATTAAAGGTCATTTTTAAGTTAGAATGTTTATAGAGCAATACTAGGAAACAAAACCCCCATTTTTATTACTTACAAAAACTACGTCATTGACTTACAATAACTAATTGTATATACTTTACTCATCAAATAAAAAGAAGAATTGAAATGATATTTATTGAAACGCCAATTTTCACAGAGGATGTAAAAGAGCTTTTATCTGATGATGAATATGCTGAGTTTCAAAAGTATCTTGCTGATAATCCTTCGGTGGGTGATGTTATACAGCAAACAGGAGGCTTGCGAAAGATTAGGTGGTCTTCTCAAGGAAAAGGAAAGCGAAGTGGTGTAAGAGTTATATATTATTATGTAACTTCAGCTTCACAAATCAGACTCTTACTTATTTATAAGAAAGGGGTGCAAGATGATTTAACGACAGACCAAAAGAAAATGTTACGTCAATTAAATGAACGGTGGTAATCATGGATAAAAAATTATTTGAAAGATTATACGAAAGCATGACTCAAATGAATGAAATTGTTGATGGTGAGCGCGTTCCTTCGCGAGAATTTGTGGTAGATGCTGTTCATGTAAAAGAAATAAGAAGAAAAACGGGTTTAACTCAAGAAAAATTTTGTCATTTAATTGATGTTAATATTGGTACATTAAGGAATTGGGAGCAGGGGAGGAGAGAGCCAACGGGCCCTGCAAAAGCTCTCCTTCGTGCAATAAATAAAGATCCTGAGCATGTATTAGCTGCATTAGCTAGTTGAATACGCAACAAATTGCTTTTTAATAATAATCTCAAATTGCAGTTAATCATAGTTCCACTATACCTGGGAGTATTATATGCAGAGAAAAAAACGCATACACCATATAACTGGGGAGGAAGTGGAAAAACGAAAAAGTATAGTAGATGGAATCGAGATTGAATTTACAGAAGCTCAAGAAGTCGAGAGAGATATTGAGGAGCACGATTGGTTTTTAAAAGAACCTGATCGCATCCACGGTAATCCCCCCATTTTTAACCGACATCAAAAATAGAGAGTTAAGCAGCCACTAAAGCTAGTTTCTGCCTTGGTGTAATGCCACCGATAGCCATATTAGGTCTTTCATTATTATAAGACCA
>NZ_RZGU01000016.1:0-96831 GCF_003990085.1 Legionella sp. km535
GCTTATAGTTGGTGCATCAAATTCTGGTTTCGAGCAACCAGTCTACTTAATTGTCTCTTGCAAGCAGGTTACATTTTGTGGATTCCGCGGTCACAGCCGCGGAAATTCGAGTGGTGGATTTTGCGTTCGAAGTCGGGATATTCGGGGTGCTGTGTTTGCTCTCTTCTCAACCGAATACCCGCGGCTAAGACCGCGGGATCCAGGAGTTGTAGCCTCTTTGCTCGCAAACAGGATCATGGTTTCTCAAGCTACTCAATCTAAGCTTATAGTTGGTGCATCAAATTCTGGTTTCGAGCAACCAGTCTACTTAATTGTCTCTTGCAAGCAGGTTACATTTTGTGGATTCCGCGGTCACAGCCGCGGAAATTCGAGTGCTGGATATTGCGGTCGAGGCCGCGGAAATTCGAGTGGTTGATTCCGTAATTTATGAAGCATAGATTGGCGATGAGGATTCTGGAGTATCGAATTCATCATTAAATGTGAGTTCAGGCTTCATGAGTTGAGCCGCCTGTTGAAATATGTGTTTTTCTTCAGATTTCTTTCTGGTTGTATCAGGTGATTCGGGAGTCATTAAATAAAAGCAACTTGGAAACAGCATTGTAATTGCTATCGAAAGTGCTATAGAGCCAATAGCCGGATTGAATAAAAACGCGGGTATTGACGCTGCCAATAATGCAACACCGATTCCTAAAAGGGCAATGGATGAATTCTGAAGTAAAAGACTCGGTTTCATCGTGTCTTCAATTCCTACTGGATAATATTTAAATCGATGATAGTAATTAATTGAGTCGGATGCACTATCGGGTGATTTCATACAATGAACTAATGTTCGGGCAAATCGGTTGTATTGGATTAGTATTTGCTCTTTTTCATCAAAAGAGATCTCATCATTTGCAAGTTCTTTTTCAAAATCACTTATTCTATTCCTCAGTTCACTCAGAAACAGTTCTTTTTCTTTGGAAAGAATGTCATCCAGCAAGTGGATTGCTCGATTAATTTTTTGGTTAACTTCATCTCTGGTGATGACCGGAGAAAATAAAAATCCATTCATGGGTAAATACTCATAATCAATTTATGGACGAAGGCTACCATGTGTTGTTTTGCTGCAATAGATGTCTCTGTACAGATTTACACCGAGGAAATATTACTTAACAGTACTTTGATTATTTTATCGTAATGTTTGCATTTGGTATGAATATTGCTATTTAATTATTCATGAGACAAGGAGTGTCACTATGATTGATCTGAATAACCTTATTCTTAATTCGTTTAAGTTTTCTGATGCTAATGGAGCTGGTCAGGAACAGATAGTATCAGCTGAATTTCCGGATACTAAAAGCGACCAAAATGATGATCTGCTCAACGATGCTGCAATTGATCCTGGTGCCTTTGTATTGTTGTTTACCGAGCTGTTGTTAAATGATTCATTAAAAAAGGATGGCCTTTCAGAAGAAAGCGATTCTAAAAATACAGATTTAATTAATGAGAAAGCGAATGAGGCTAAAGCAGATGCAGTAGATGCCGCCTCCACAAGTGCTAAGGATCAGGTTGTTATGACCGATATCAGTCAGATTCTTCCACAGAATGATCAATTGACTGAGACAGTCAAAATTTCGACGGCGCCAACTGAAAGACTGGATTCCAACATTGCTCTTACCTGGATAGACTCCGATCAGTTTGAGCCACCACTGCCTGCGACTTCGATGTCAGCGATGAACCTTGCTTCCGAGGCAGAAAACACCGAACAGCCTTTGGATGGTAAAAGCAATGGGCGTTTGGGATTGATGCACGTAAGTGATCAAAATGTGCAGACTGATTTACTTTCTGATGAGAATAGTGACGCACAACTGACTGACCAGGATTCATCAAAAGATGGTAACGAGCGTTTGATTCATGACGTTAAAAATCTATCCATTGAGACACTAGTGAATAAATCAAGCAATGGAAAGCTCATTATGGATCAAACGATTCAACCAGAATATTCAGCATTGAATAACAATCCACAGATGACTTCACAATCTGAATTAATCAATAATCAATTCTCCAATTATTTGACAGATGCCAATAAAACAAAACATATTGACATATCATTGCCCTTAAGTGATGCTCAATGGGCAGATAAATTTTCAGATCATATTGTTTGGTTAGGGCAGCATGGAGTTAAAAGTGCCTTAATCAAATTAAATCCTGAAGATCTGGGACCATTGGAAATTAATATTAAAGTGGTGAAGGATTCTGCATCTGTAAACATCATCAGTCATAGCAGTCATGCACGAGATGTTGTGGATCAGGCCTTGCCTCGGTTAAGAGAGATGATGGCGAACCAAGGGCTGGATTTGGCTGAGGTCAATGTTGGTATGGATAGGAATCCGCACCAATCAGATCAAAATCCCAGTGGTTTTGTAAAAGAAGAAGCGATACAGGGGATTGAAGATGGGGCCTTAATCACCCCACTTAAAAAACAAGTACCCAAAGGATTAATTGACTATTTTGCATGATGCAAAAAGTTTATAAGAACGTGTTTATGTTGTTAAAGGGAGTTTACAACAATGCGCATTAATAAATTTCAAGATTGGTTGAATCGGAATGGTAATTTTCTGTTTCTGTCTAATCCGATTAGCTCGGAACAGATTGACACCGTGTTAGCCGATAAATCAGTCCAAAAATCAATAGCCAGTTCTAAAAAAAATCAAGTGATCTACAGTTATATCGAAAATAAAATTGTAACTGACTATGCATCAGTGATTGATTTTAAATTAAGGGATGTATTTTACAAATTGAGTCTGGACGATTTCAGAGATCCAAGAGGGTTTGAATCCAAAAATAAATCGAGCTATAACCAATGTAATTATTTTGAACTAAGAAACGAATTGGAGTTTTTTCTTAAACAGGACATACTGCAACATCATGCACGACCCGATGCAAAATTGAATGCCTTCAGGAGATGGATAGAAGTTTCGGATGTCCTTTTAAGGCGTCATTGTTATGAGGGTTTTATGCTGGTTTTTACTAATTTGCAATTGATTGCAAGCCCTAATCTGGTTAGCAGTTTACCGCAAAGTGTTCAAAAAAATTATCATGAGTTATGCCAATTAAATTCACCCAATAAAAATCACTTTGCTTTAAGAAACTTTATTAAAACACATAGCAATGAAACTGATTTTTCTCCGTTAATATTTTCATATCATGCAATAGCGGTGATCAATGAGTCCATTGTTCACATCAGAGAGCAAGATTTTCTATTGAACCATAGAAAAAAAGAGGTGCGTAAGGAAATTCATCGACTGCAAAATGAAATCGATCCTGATGATTTTAAGACCCTCGTTAAATTAGTTGGGAAGCATGAACATATTCCCAATGATTTGAATCAAGAGAATCGTTATTTAATCAGTTTGTTACGAGAAAACAAAAGAATACCCAAAAATTTGAGAAATAATCACAAAATTTTGTGTGAACAAATAGAGCAGCGCACTGGGTTATTAAATTCAATAACAAAAGAACAAAATTATAGAGTTAAATCTTTGCCTTCATATCTCGAGAAAACGTATAATCGGATTCGTTTTCGTTTCAATAAACACAATCTTGAACGTACAATGGGTATCGTCACCAGTGGGCCAGCACGATCTCAAGACATTGCTCCTTCCAGGTTGTATTCTCATTCCTTATTACCATCGTTCTGGAATAGAAAAGGGAAGTCAGCAGAACAATACTGGAAAGAGACTTTAACACCAAGTTGTTTACCTTCCAGGTAACACGTCTCGGCAGGTTGGGATCAATTGATGGACTGTTAGCAACGCCTTCTGCATTGAAGATTGAGGCCGGTCCATGTATCGATTAAGCAACTTTGATAGCAACTAAAGCCAATGTATTTCCACCTTGTCCAATAAGTACCTCGTATCGGCTGAACAGGTACTGCCTTGATTACTACAGGATTTCTGCTGTAACTATGATATCCAATAAAATACGCTAATTGAGTGCCTTGTAGTTTTGAAGAACTTAAGTCAGCATGTGCAATACTGCAATAAAATAATGACATAGAAAGAGTTAAAATAGCTGCTGCCTTTGCTCCAGAGAAGGATGTAAGCCTGATATGAGTATCCATTGCTTTCGCCTTTTCATTATTATTTTAGTAAAATTATAGACCACTTTAGTTCACTTGGTTCGTTAATTGAGCATTAATATAAGGCAGTTGAAACTCGTGGAAAGTAATTCCTTATCGAACTCATGAGTATTTCTTTTCCGGGCTAAGGAGAGTAGCATAACTTCATTGGAAATTAAGGATGATCAGCATGCCAGAAAAAATCATTTTTATTACTGGATGTTCAAGTGGAATAGGGTATGAGACTGTATTTGCCCTTCAAAAAAGAGGGCATCGAGTGATTGCATCATGCCGTAAAAGTGAGGATGTGGCTCGACTGATTGAGGAGGGTGTCGAAGCTCTTCTTATGGATGTCAGTGAATCATCCTCAATCACAAATGCATTCTCAGAATTATTAAAACTTACTTCAGGTCGGCTGGATGTGTTAATTAATAACGCAGGCTATGGCCAGGCAGGTGCTCTTGAGGATATCAGTCGATCGGTCATTCGCCAACAGTTTGAGACGAATGTTTTTGGGTTGTTGGAACTTACCAATCTGGCAGTGCCGGTAATGAGAAAGCAGGGCAGCGGACGAATCATTAATATAAGCTCAATACTGGGCATTATCAGCATGCCTATGCGTGGTGCTTATAATGCTTCGAAATATGCTGTTGAAGGGTTGAGTGATACGCTGCGATTGGAACTGAAATCCTCGGGCATCGACGTAATCTGTATTGAACCAGGACCCATCGACAGTCGATTCAGAGATAATGCAGTGGATAGAAGCTTGCAACATATTGATATAAATAATAGTTTCTTTAAAAATCAATATGAAGTGATGTTAACGAGTTACAAGCAAAATAAAGCCGATTCAATTTTTACCAAAAAACCAGATGCCGTTATTAAGAAACTGATTCATGCCATTGAAGCAAAGCATCCGAAACCTAAATATCCCGTTACTTTTCCTGCCTATTTATTTATTGTTTTGAAACGAATATTCAGTACACGGCTACTCGATAAAATAATTCTTAAGCTATCAAAAAATGAATTATCCCATTAGAGCGTGGTGACAATTATCCTGGCGAAATCCAGGTTTAATAATGGAGTAAGCATCCTGAAGTCATGTGAACTTAGCGTGACTGTTTTGTATTTAATAACACAGTCAAGCCTTAAAAAAACGCGCGGCTCCAAAAGCAATCAAATTAATTATTAATTAAACAAAAAATTTTATCAAAAAAAGAAGAAAATTATTGATTTGTTTGCTAATATCTTAGTGGGTCAAAATAAAAACCTTTAACTATCAAGGAAGTAATATTATGAAAAAATCAACAATGGCTGTAGCTGCACTGTTAACTGCTTTATCTTCAGCTCCTATGGTGTCTGTAGCATATGCTGATGATACATCTACTCCTTCTGCTGCTACTTGCACTGGTTGCAAAGGCTGCAAAGGTTGTCAAGGTTGCAAAGGTTGCAAAGGCTGTCAAGGTTGCAAAGGTTGTGGCGGTTGCAGTGGTGACTAATAATTAGTTTGTTCCCACAAAGAGGTAGTTTTTACTACCTCTTTCTTTAATGTAGTAATGAATATGACAACGGATTCTGATTTTGTATTGCCCCAGTTAAGTAAATGGAGAAAGAACGTATTTTTGGGTTATGCAACCCAGGTTCTTGAAGCCCAACAGCAAATGATTACACCAAAAGGAAAAAACATCCTTCATTACACGCTCAGAAAGAAGCGCAAGCATGAGCGTATGAGCCATTACCCTAAGGGTGATCGAATTGATCATGCAACAGGTTCTCAATATTTTTATCATTGCCACAGAGAGAATTATGAAAGTACGGAACATGGGCATTTTCATTGTTTCATCCGATACAAGCACATACCTAAACGAATTAAGCCAGCAGCCTTATCTGATTGGGACCGGTATATTGATAATCCAATGACTCATCTGGTTGCAATAGGAATGAACCAGTTTGGATTACCGATACGGCTTTTCACCGTGAATCGATGGGTGACTTCTGAAATCTGGTATGATGCAGAACACATTTCGTATTTCCTGAAACGCTATAAAATGACCTTGTCTGATGATCCCTATTGGCAGGTTCTTGATAAATGGCTTGAAGGAATGCTGCACCTGTTTTCACCTCAGATTGAATGGCTGCATAAAGCACGTGATGCGCAGATAAAAAAACATTCAGACAAACATCCTGAAGGTAATCCTTATATGGATTATGACCTTGAGGAGTTGTCTGAAATACCCATTGATTTAAAAAAACAGATTGAATGGGTCATTAGTTGAATGGGTAAAAAATAGTTCCAAAAAATCTTAAATATGGATTGCTTCAACCCCGGTTAAACCGATACAATACGCTCAAATTCCGAGATCAATAGAACAGTATTGTTTTTCTGGGGGCAAATAAAGAGACTTTATCAGTTTGATTACTGGGGGAGCGATTAGTCAGACTAATCCTTCATAGGTTAATACTTTGTTGTCTAAGGAATTCATGCAAAAGCCTACTGAAACTCTTGATTTTTCCATCTTAACTCGCGATGACATTGCGCTAACTCTTCGTGACCATAACCTTAACCTTTCTGTTGATGAAGCCTTAACCATTCAGAATGAATTTCTTAAAAGAGCACCCAGCCTGGCTGAATGTGTTTTATGGTCCATTCAGGGTTCAGAACATTGTTCCTATAAAAGCAGTCGAGTTCATTTAAAACAGTTTGTGACCGATGCTCCCAATGTAATCCTTGGTGCAAAGGAAGATGCCGGTATTGTATCCATAGCACGTGATAATCAAGGTCATCGTTATGGGATTATTATCAGTCATGAATCTCATAATCATCCTTCTCAGATTGTGCCCTATGAAGGCGCTGCCACTGGAGTTGGTGGTAATGTGCGGGATGTCTGCTGTATGGGGGGCGAAGTTATTGCTGTAGCCGATAGTTTAAGGTTTGGTGACATCAATCGTTCTCATACCCATTGGATTCAGGATGGTGTGGTGGCTGGCATTGCAGGCTACGGAAATCCATTAGGTATACCCAATATTGCTGGTGATGTGTATTACGATGCGGGATACAATGAGAATTGTCTTGTTACTGTGGTCACTTTGGGAGTAGTCAGAGAAGATCATATTATCCATTCCTATGCCCCAGAACATGCCGATGATTATGTTTTTATACTGGTGGGAAAACCTACTGATAATAGTGGATTTGGAGGAGCCAGTTTTGCTTCAACAACACTGGAAGAGGATTCTCGCGAGAAAAACAAGGGGGCAGTGCAGGAACCGAATGCATTTTTGCAACGCCATATACTGAAAGCGAATTATGCTTTATTTGATCTATTGAGAGAAAAAAATCTCATTAATAAAGTTGGTTTTAAGGATTTAGGTGCTGGAGGCGTTGCTTGTGCCAGTATTGAACTGGCTGAAGCTGGTGGATCTTATGGTGCTGAAATTGATTTGGAAAAAGTGCCAACAGGCATGTCTGGATTGCCGCCCTCCGTTATTTTATGTTCTGAAACTCAAGAGCGTTTTATGTGGGTTGTTCCTCCAGAACTTGTTGATACGGTTTTGAATCATTACAACGAAACCTTTGCGCTACCCAAAGTTTCTAATGGTGCTTGTGCTGCAGTTGTTGGAAGAATCCGAACTGATGGTCTCTATGTTGTGAATTTTCATGGGAAGGAGTTAGTCCGGGCAAACGTGCCTGATGTGACAAAAGGCATTGTATACAACAGACCTTTTGTTTCCAGAAAGCAGGAACATACCGAACCCGTTCTGCCTGAGCCCACGAATTTTAATCAGATTTTATTATCCTTATTAGCTCATGAAAATATCGCCTCAAGAGCACCTGTATTTGAAACTTATGACAAACAAGTGCAGGGTCGCACTTTTATCGAGGCAGGTTGGGCTGATGCCGGTGTTATGCAGCCTTTTAATGAAGAGAAATACCCTGAGGAAATTCGCAAAACAGGAATCGCTTTATCTTTGGATCATAATCCTCGTTATAATAAAATTGATGCTTATTGGGGTGCGGTAAACGCGGTTATTGAGTCTGTGCGCAACATTACTGCGGTAGGTGCTGATCCGGTAGCACTCACCGATTGCCTGTGCTTTGGTAATCCCGAAAAACCAGAGCAGATGGGTGAGTTTGTTGATTCAGTACGTGGTATTGTGGATGCTTGTGCTGCCATTAAGTTAAAAGAATATCCCGATTCCACTTTACCTGTTATTGCCGGAAATGTTTCCCTATACAATGAATCTTCTAAAGGATCGATACCACCTAGCCCGATGATCAGCTGTTTAGGAACCATGCCAGATGTGGATCAGTCAATTACGTTTGATTTAAAAAAATCTAATAGCATGCTTCTTTTAGTTGGTGAACGAAAAGATGAGTGCGGTGGAAGTGTCTATTATCAATTGTTTAATCAACTGGGGACTAAAATCCCTCAACCTGATTTAAAGACCATTTCTGGTGAGATTCAGGCGGTCGCAGAAGCCATCCAGCAAGGATTGGTTTTATCTGCTCATGACATTTCCGAAGGAGGCGTTGCCGTTGCATTGGCGGAAATGAGCTTTAAGAATTTAATTGGGATAGACGTGGTGATACCAGGCTCTTTGCCTGTTGAAAAACTATTATTTTCCGAGACTGGGGGCTTTATTTTGGAAGTTGCTCCGGAACATATTACACAAATCGATGCGATTTTAAATGCCTACTCTGTATCTTACTGGACTATAGGCCATTCCATGGAGAAACCTTACATCTGTATAAACTCAGAAATTAATCTGTCCGTGAATGATGCTAAACACGCCTGGGAACATGGTCTTAGAGAGAGATTACTGTAATGACTACTATCAATTATAAAACTGCTGGTGTGGATATTGAAGCGGGTAACGAAGCAGTTAGACGAATCAAGCGTAATGTAGAAAAGACCTTTTCCTCACAGGTGTTAACAGGTATAGGTAGCTTTGGAGCAATGTATGATTTAAAGCCTTTGATGGAGCATTATCAACATCCCATCATGGTCCAAAGTATCGATGGGGTTGGCACCAAAATGATAGTCGCCCGAATGATGCAAAAATTTGATACCATTGGAATTGATTTGGTAAGTGCTACTACAAATGACATCATTGTCCTTGGTGCTAAACCTCTAACTCTTTTGGATTACATTGCGACAGATCATTTAAAGCCTGAAAATATTGAAGAAATTATTATTGGCATGACTAAAGCCTGCCTGGAAAATGGGATTGCTCTGGTTGGCGGCGAAACGGCAGAAATGCCTGATACCTATTTAAAAGGTGAACATGATTTGGTCGGCATCATTACCGGCGTTGTTGAAAAAGAAGCGGCTGTTCTCGGAACTGATATTGTTCCTGGGGATGTAGTAGTGGCTTTTTCTTCCAGTGGATTGCATACCAACGGCTACTCATTGGCTAGGAAATTATTTTTTGACTTAGGTGGATATACCGTTGACTCAAAAATTCCTGAATTGGAGCAGACTGTTGGTGAAGCATTATTAGTTCCTCACATCAATTATACCAAGCCTGTACTTCATATGCTGGATCAAAAAATTAATATTAAAGGTATGGCTCATATCAGCGGTGGTGGTGTATTGGAGAATATTCCAAGGATCTTGCCTGTTCACTGTGCGGTAGAAATTCAGAAAAATAAATGCCCGGTTTTACCCGTTTTTAACGTATTAAAATCTTTAGGACAACTGGATGAACAGGAATTGTATCGAACTTTTAATATGGGGGTAGGTCTGGTGATGATAGTAGCCCAGGATGCAGTGGATGAAATGCGTGCTGTATTAAAAACTTATCCTGATTTTCCACTGTTCGAGATAGGTAATGTGATATCCGGTACCTCTGGTGTGAGACTAATCTGATGAAGATAGCAATAGTTCAATTTCCTGGATCCAATTGCGAACGTGAAACCATACTGGCTGTGAAGCGGGCAGGGATGATACCCATAGAATTTTTGTGGAATGAATCACCTGCGACATTACGAGAGATGGAAGGATATGTGATAGTGGGGGGCTTTTCTTATGAAGATCGCTCTCGTGCTGGAATCATCGCTGCTCTGGATCCTGTAATGAAGGAAATTCGTATCCAGAGTGAATTGAGTAAACCGGTTTTGGGAATATGCAATGGCGCTCAAATTTTAGTCGAAACAGGCATGGTACCTGGATTAAAAAATAATCAGCCAGGAATGGCTCTTACTGAAAACCGGCGTATTCTTGATGGGAAGATATTGGGAACGGGTTTTTATAATGACTGGATACACATCCGCCCATCCACTCATTCACCCAATAATGCCTTTACACGTCATTTGAAAGAACAGTCCATATTATCCGTACCCATAGCCCATGCTGAGGGTCGATTTGTCATTCCAGCACCATTATTAAAGGAACTTGTTGCTGAGGGACTGAATGTATTTCAGTATTGTGATGAGAAGGGTAACGTGATTGATAATTTTCCGATCAATCCTAATGGTTCGGTACTTAATACCGCAGCTGTGATGAACAAGTCCGGAAATGTGATGGCGATGATGCCTCATCCTGAACGGACATCAGCCGGAGATGCTATTTTTTTATCGATGAAAGACTTCATTCTTGAGCATAAAGATTGGAGTTTCAGTGAGCTGTCCTACGTTCCTCTGCCAATAAAAATAAGTCCATATTCCCAAAACAAGTCAGGATATGAATTGTTGGTACAGTATATTATTACCGATAATCATGCATTAACGGTACAAAATACTTTAGAGCAATCGGGTTTACCAGTACGGGTCAGCAGGATCGTTCATTGGCAAATTCAGTGCCAATCTTCGGAAGTAGTTGAACAAATCAAGCAAACGGGTGTCTTGTACAATACTCGTAAAGAATATTTGATTGAACCTGAACAGGTATCCAGAGCTTCAAGTTTTGCTCTATTAGTTCAACCTAAAGATGATGTAGTAGGACAGCAAAAAAAACAAATGCTTTTGGACCATTTTTCCCTTGATGGAGTTCAAGAGATACAGCACGGCATTCTGTGGATGTTTGAAACTGAGCACGATAAGATTGCCGACCTTAAGGAATTGATTTTCAATTCAAATATTATTTTTAATCCATGTGCCCATGACTGCTATGAATATAAAAACTCCTGATAAAAGTGCCATAATTGCTGCATTACCCTATTGTTTAACTGAAACGAATTTTAATTTTGGTACAAAATACCAGGGTAAAGTTCGTGATACCTACGACATTGGGGATAAATTGATTCTTGTGACTACTGATCGTCAAAGTGCTTTTGATCGCTTATTGGCCTCAGTTCCCTATAAAGGCCAGGTATTAAATTTAACCTCCGTTTGGTGGTTTAAAAATACTCAATCTATTGTTCCTAATCATTTAATCGCAGTTCCCGATCCCAATGTGGTCATTGCTAAAAAATGTAAGGTTTTTCCCATTGAATTTGTAGTCAGAGGGTTTATCTCTGGCACAACAAGCACTTCTTTATGGACCCAATATCAAAAGGGAGTTCGTGAATATTGTGGTTTATCTTTTCCTGAAGGATTACAGAAAAATCAAAAACTACCTATTCCGATACTTACTCCAACGACCAAAGAAACCGAGCATGATCGTCCAATAAGTCCCGCAGAGATCGTTACGGAAGGCTGGATGACTCAAGAGGATTGGGATGAAGCCAGTTCTTATGCTTTGAAACTGTTCCAGCATGGAATGGAAGTCGCGGCTCAACATGGTCTCATTTTGGTTGACACTAAATACGAATTTGGCCGTGATCAGGAAGGGAATATTGTTCTTGTCGATGAAATTCATACTCCTGATTCAAGTCGTTATTGGTTGTCTTCCAGCTATCGAGAGCGATTTGAGGCAGGAAAGGAACCTGAAAATATAGATAAAGAATTTCTGCGCTTATGGTTTGTTGATCATTGTGATCCTTATAATGATAAGGAGTTGCCCAAAGCTCCAGAGGAACTCATTGTTACTCTTGCTGAGCGGTACATTCAGCTTTATGAAATGATTACTCAGGAGGATTTTGTGTATGAGCAAAATCCTGGACCGGTGCATCAGAGAATCATCAACAATATAGAACGATGGTTGGGTTAGTGTCCTTGACGTGATGCGTTATCGCTCGGTCTGAATGTTTCTATCAGAAGGGAAAAGACTTATGTGTGGAATTGTTGGTATTTACAGTCATGAACCCGTTGCTGCTGAACTCTATGATAGCCTCATTCATCTCCAGCATAGAGGTCAGGATGCCTGTGGCATACTGACCTGCGATGATCGATTTTACCCGAAGCATGGTTCAGGTTTGGTCAGAGAATCTATTGATTTAGAGGATCTTCACCGCCTGAAAGGTAATGTAGGCATTGCGCATGCCCGATACCCTACCGCCGGTGGTTATAGTGAAGCCGATATACAACCTTTATGGATAGGCAGCCCCAGAGGTATCGCTCTGGCTCATAATGGCAATCTGGTGAATTATCAAGAACTGGTCGATGATATTTGTGGCAAACAACATCGCCATTTAAATTCAAGTCTGGATTCAGAAGCATTATTATTACTTTTAGCTGACAATTTAGCAGTAGGTTCTTATTCCGATAATGATGAAGACCAGTTTTTCAATTTATTGTGCCAGGCGGTAAATACTATTTATAAGCGAGTAGAGGGCTCTTATTCGGTAGTCAGCCTGGTCATAGGAAAAGGATTAGTTGCTTTCAGGGATCCTCATGGAATTCGTCCTTTGGTTTGGGGGGAGCGTGAACGGGAGGATGGTACTAAAGATTATATTTTTGCATCAGAAACCACTTCTTTTTATGCATTGGGCTTTGAACCTAAAGGTGATATTAAAGCGGGTGAAGTAGCTTATGTAAATAATCAGGGTCAAATGTATCGTCGGGTTCTGACTGATAAAAAATTCACTCCATGTATTTTTGAATACGTTTATTTTGCCAGACCCGATGCTACTCTTGATGACGTTAGTGTTTATAGGTCACGATTACGCATGGGACAAAATTTGGCAAAAAGATGGAAAGAGCACTATCCTGGTACGATTCCTGATGTTGTGATACCTGCCCCCTCCACCGCAAATACTGCAGCGCTGGCTTTTG
Source organism: Legionella sp. km535 (assembly GCF_003990085.1). Taxonomy (NCBI): domain Bacteria; kingdom Pseudomonadati; phylum Pseudomonadota; class Gammaproteobacteria; order Legionellales; family Legionellaceae; genus Legionella; species Legionella sp. km535. Next base: position 13,191 of record NZ_RZGU01000016.1, read on the forward strand.
CTAATGAGCTTGGAATTCGATATTCCGAAGGCTTGTATAAAAATCCCTTTATTGGCAGAACGTTTATTATGCCAAACCAGGAGTCACGCTCTCGTCAGGTACGATATAAATTAACACCGCAGAAAACAGAGATTAATAATAAGAAAGTTCTTATTGTGGATGACAGCATAGTACGAGGAACTACCTCTCGCGAAATAGTCAAAATGATCCGTGAGTTTGGGGCTTTGGAAATTTATTTTGTATCTACTTGCCCGCCAATAAAAAATCCATGTTTTTATGGTATAGATATTCCTTCACGAAAAAAATTGATTGCGGCTCATAAAAGTGAAGAAGAAATTAGAGCGTTTTTGGGGGTTGATAAACTCTTGTACCAGAGTCAGGACGATTTGGAAGAAGCGGTAACTCGTCGAGGCATGCATCATATGAGTCACCCCTGTATGGCGTGTATGGATGGCAAGTACATTTGCGGGAATATCTCCGAAGATAAAATAAAATTTCTTGAAAAAAAGAGAATTAAAGAAAATGGCATTGAAACTGAAATAGGAGAAATATCGTAATGAATGTTCTTATTATTGGTTCTGGTGCACGCGAACATGCCATTGCAAAGGCGTTATATCGCTCGAAGCATAAGCCTGCATTATTTTGTTGCGGTTCTTCAAATAATCCCGGGATAAAAGAGCTCTCACAGAGATTTTGGCTTGGTGATATTACTGATATCAAGCAAATTCATGAACAGGCGAAACACTGGCAGATTGATTGGGCGATTATTGGTCCCGAAGCACCGTTAGAACGCGGGCTAGCTGATATTTTATGGAATTCAGGTATTCCAGTCGTAGGACCAAAAAAAGCATTGGCGCAGATAGAGACCAGTAAAGGTTTTGCCAGAGATTTAATGCAAAAATACCATATTTCGGGTTTACCCAGATATAAACTATTTTCAAATTCAGAGGGGATTTCTGAGTTTTTAGCTGAGTTAGGTGACAACCAATATGTAGTGAAAGCGAATGGCTTAATGGCAGGGAAGGGGGTTAAGGTCGCTGGGGACCATCTTCATTCATTTGCTGAAGCGCTTGATTTTTGCAGGGAAATTTTTGCTCAAGGCCAGTCCTTGGTGATAGAGGAAAAATTGATAGGGCAGGAATTTTCGTTCATGTGCTTTTCAGATGGAATTTCTTTATTACCCATGCCTCTAATCCAGGATAATAAACGGGCATTTGAAGGGGATAAAGGACCGAATACAGGGGGGATGGGGAGCTATACTGCCGCAGATCATCGTTTACCCTTTCTGAATCGTTCTGATGTTGAACAAGCCTTTAAAATAAACCAAAGTGTTGTAAAGGCATTAATGGCTGAAACAAAAGAGCGCTATATTGGAATCATCTATGGGGGCTTTATTGCAACAGCTACAGGCGTTTCAGTTATAGAATTTAATGCCCGGTTTGGGGATCCTGAATCGCTTAATGTGTTGAGCATTTTGGAATCTGATTTTGTTGATTTGTGCACTGCCATGGTTAAGGGAACATTACACTCAGAACAGGTTCTGTTTTCTCCCCAAGCTACGGTATGCAAATATGCCGTACCTGAAGGTTATCCTGATCATTCCCTTCGTGATGTTGAAATTGATGTTTCGGCTGTTGTTAATGACCATTACTTGTTTTTAGCTGGAGTTCATGAAGAGAACGGTCTGCTCTACGCTACTGGTTCTCGAACTGCGGCTTATGTCGGAGTGTCTGATACTCTTCCTGAAGCCGAGCGCATTGCTGAACAGGAGTTGTCGCAAGTAAAAGGACCGTTGTTTCATCGTAAGGACATTGGAACCAATTCTTTAGTTAATAAGCGCATTGAGGCCATGCGTAAGCTGCGCTCATTATGATTCGATTAGGAATACTGGGTTCGACAAGGGGCACCAATCTATTACCCATCATTGATGCAATAAACCAGCATAAACTGTCTGCGACTATTGAAGTGGTGATCAGTAATAAACCGAAGGCTATTATTCTTGAACGTGCCGAAAACAAGGGTTTGCATACTGAGTATTTAAGCCTGGAAGGATTGAACCGAGTGCAATACGACAGGCTCATTAGTCGTACCTTGCAGCAGCACAAGGTGGACCTGGTCGTGTTAATCGGCTACATGCGTATTTTATCGGAAGAATTTGTAACACTCTGGGAGAACAGAATAATCAATGTTCATCCATCGCTATTACCTGCTTTTGCAGGAAAAATGGATTTGGAGGTACATCAAGCCGTCATTCAGGCAGGAGTCAGGGAAACAGGATGTACGATTCATTATGTAACCAGGGAAGTCGATGAAGGGCCTATTCTACTCCAAAAAAAATGTCCGGTATTTGAAAACGATACTTCGCATTCTTTGAAGGAGAGAGTGCAACATTTAGAAGGTATCGCTTTGGTAGAAGCCATCCAAATCATTGCATCTCAATATGGGTAATAGATTGAGCTTATTGAATCTCTGTACATGACAAAAAAGCGGTCATGCCCGCACAGGCGGGCAACCATTTTATTTTGGTAATACTGCAAAGTTTGGTGTTGGATCATTGTTCATGCTCTTAAATGCTCCTCCTGCATAGACAGTGCTGCCGCTAATGGCTAAGGCATATACGAGGGAATTGGAGTTAGGGTTCCATGGCCTTGCCCAGCCATTGCTTGCGTCCAAAGCGGCAATTCTGTTACGAAATTGGCCACCGATGCTGGTGAAATTCCCTCCTGCATAGAGGGTGCCGTTGCTTAAAGTTAAAGCATACACGGCGCTGTTGGGATTGGGGTCCCATGATGAAGCCAGTCCAGTACCGACATCCAGAGCGGCAATCCGGTTGCGCGCTTGCCCCCCGATATTGGTGAAATTCCCCCCTGCATAGGCGATGCTGTCGCTAATGACCAAGGCAAGTACACTGTTGTTGGCGTTAGGGTTCCATAGTGTGGCAACACCGGTATCGGCATCCAAAGCAGCGATCCGGTTTCGTGCTTGACCACCAATATTTGTGAACGCTCCTCCTGCGTAAACGGTATTGCCACTGAGGGCTAAGACATTCACTGCGTTGTTGGCATTAGGATCCCATGGGGTAGCCAGACCGGAGTCGACATCTAACGCGGCAATGTTGTTGCGGGTTTGACCTCCGATGCTTGAGAAACCCCCTCCCGCATAGACAGTGCTGCCGCTTAAAGCTAAGGCATTTACTGTGCTGTTGGCGTTTGGGTTCCAAAGGGTGGCCAGGCCGGTACCGACATCCAAGGCGGCAATCCGGTTTCGCGATTGGCCGCCAATGTTGGTGAAGTCTCCCCCTGCATAGACAGTGTTGTTGCCTGGAATTAAGGCGCGCACGGTGTTGTTGGCATTGGGAGCCCATGATGTCGCCTTCCCGGTACTGGCATTCAGCCCTGCAATGTTTGTTCTGGATTGGACCCCTATGCTGGTGAATCCCCCTCCCGCATAGACAGTGCTGCCGCTTAAAGCTAAGGCAGTTACTATGCTGTTGGCGTTTGGGTTCCATGGCTCAGCCTGACCGGTGCTGGCATCAAGGGCAGCAATGTAGTTGCGTGTTTGGCCCCCGATGCTGGCGAAGTCCCCACCCACATAGACAGTGCTGTTGCCTGGAATTATGGTGCGCACAGTGCTGTTTGCATTGGGGTTCCATGATAAAGCCGGACCGGTACCTGACGAATCAAGGGCAGCAATACTATTGCGCGTTTGGCCACCGATGAAGGTGAAGGAGCCACCTGCATAGACGGTGCTGCCGTTTATGGCTATGGACATCACAAGATTGTCGGCGTTGGGATTCCATGTGGAAGCCGCACCGGTACCTGTATCAAGAGCTGCGATACGGTTGCGCGTTTGGCCACCGATGAAGGTGAAGGAGCCACCTGCATAGACGGTGCTGCCGCTAATGGCTAAAACATTCACGGTGCCGCCTGTGGCGTTGGGGTTCCATAGTTCAGCCAGACCAGTGCTGGTATCCAGGGCAGCAATAGAGTTGCGGGCTTGGCCGCCGATGTTGGTGAAGGCTCCTCCTGCGTAAATGATGTTGCCGCTGGAAGCTAACGTCCTCACGATGTCGTTGGCGTCAGGGTTCCATGATGTAGCCAGTCCGGTGCTGGCATTCAGCGCAGCAATGTTATTGCGTGATTGTCCGCCGATGTTGCTGAAGGTTCCCCCGGCATAGACGGTGCTGCCGTTTAATGCTAAGGCATATACGTTGCCGTCGGAGTCGGGGTTAAAATTGGGATCAACGGTGAGATCGGCCAAAATATGGGCGATTCGGTTGCGTGTTACACCACCAACTTGTGTAAATCCCCCTCCGATATACCAGCCACCCATTCCGTCTGAGATAACGGCACTAATACCGTTGTTCACACGGGGGAAATTGGCTAGCGGTTGAGCACTGTTCTCATCAATTGGGGCACCAGAACCGGTGTTTGGTCCCACAGAAGTAAATGTGCCGCCAATATAAATCATATTGTTGGCAGGGTCTGGTAAAATAGTGTATACCGTTCCATTGGTTATCCAGGGATAGTCCACTGCAAGACTGATGTTAACGCTGTTGGTGTTGCTTCCTGAAACCGGTGCAGTGATGGCTTCGTGTATGGCAATACCAGGGGTGAAGGTTAATTGGCAGCTCGCTCCCGGAGCAATACTGGTGCAATCGGAGGCATCTTGGGTTACATCACCCCAGTCGGGGGGGAGCGTGGCAGAGACGTTAGTAGCCGTCCGGCTTGTGGAGTTATTGGTGATGGTTAATGTCCAGATTGCTCCGGTAAATGTCATTGTGGCTGGAAGTATAATTAATGGGGCTCCCGTTACCGTAATCGTAGCTTCGATAGGTGGTATCGGTGGTACTGGTGGTGAGACGCTGATGTTCAAACAATCTGCTTGACTTGGCCGGTAACATAGATTGAGATTCGGGCTGCCATTCAGGTTTTCTCGGCATAATCGTGGACCGCCGTGAATGCCGTTTTTGGGCAGTGCGCTGCCAGTAATAGCCAGATTTAACGTGCAATTGCTGCCGGTTTGTCCTTTAGGAGCCAACAGGCAGGGGGTCGTTTGAGCAATACCTTGTAGCGGCTGAATCACCAGCCTTTGGTGTTTATTAGACTGATTTTGTACCACATATTGTATGTTGGCTGTCCCATTTTCCGCAACGCTTAGAACGGGATTACTTCCTTGGGCCGGCAGGATAGTCCATAGAGGAGCTGCTCCTTGTGCTGCAGTGATCGCCAGCCCTGACAACAGGAAGGCGAATAACTTGTTCCATACAACGTATTTTCTTTTTTTTTGCATGCGTTCTGTCCTTATATTTTGCTTACTGAGGTGAAGCTACACCTAATGAATCTGGGGGTGATTGTGGGATTGCCCAAATTCATTTGAATTATGCTATCACATCGTTTGCCTGCTATTGAAGGTAACTGTATTTTAGACGAGAACTCATTGAAATATAAAGCTTTTTTCTATTTATCAAAAAAATAACATAATTGTTACTGTTTTTAAATAGATGTATTTCAAAAGCACATAATCGCAACTTAAAGCCTCGTAAACAGTCACTGGTATTTTTTGGCTTTAAAATTAGATCAAAATTTGTTTATAAGATTTAAACCAGGGGATTAATTAGTATTATGTGCATTCTGATTTATTATAAGCAGAATTATCCATGACATAGGATATGTCACGACGCAAGGGCTGGTAATATAAAATATACCAGCCAAAAATTAAATTAACGATAATTCGGGTGGTATTTAGCGATCAACATGCTAAATTTTCATCCTTTCAGTTGAGAATGTTCCAACACGGTTTTAGCTTGTTGTTCCAGATAATTTTTAATTGCAATCTGGTATTCTGGATATTTATTTCCAAGAAAACGTGCTGCAAGAAGTGCGGCATTAATTGCTCCAGCCTTTCCTACTGCAAGAGTACCAACCGGAATTCCAGCAGGCATTTGAACTATAGACAGCAATGCATCCATACCATTAGTAAAGGTTGATGAAGGCATGGGCACCCCAAGAACAGGAAGTATGGTTTTTGCTGCAACAACACCGGGTAAATGGGCCGCTCCGCCTGCTGCCGCTATGAATACTTCAACGCCTCGAGATTCTGCTGATTTGATGTATTCAAACAGAGCATCAGGAGTTCTATGAGCAGACAAGGCACGTGCCTCGTGAGGAATATTTAATTGCTCTAACATTCGGCTGGTTTCTTCCATGATAGTCCAATCTGATTTGGAACCCATCAGTATGCTAACAAGAATTGGTGACATCATATTTCCCCTCAAAATGAATACACAATTTTACCTGAGTTAGCACAGCAAACTCTAGTTAAAAAAAGAATATTTTTAATTAAAAAGTAACTCCCCGCGTACTTAAATGAGGTTGCTTCGCAATACTCTTAGATCCCCATCCCTTTCCCCCACGCTACGCTCAGGGGAGAGGGTACCTTGACCTTGTCAAATGAGGTTGCTTCGCTATACTCTTGGATCCTCCTCACCCTTGAACCCCACCCGCTGCGCGGACTGATGTATCCCCACGAATTTTTACACGGAATATTTTCGATCTTTATGTCGTCTTTGCGAACGAAGTGAAGCAATCTAGTGCGGAACCCTAACGAAGCACCTGTACTAGATTGCTTCACTTCGTTCGCAAAGACGCTGATTTGAATTAAACTTAAATAAACAAAAATTTCGTGGGGATACATCAGTGCGCGGAGGGGAAAGAGGAACTGAATCTACTAATCGAATTTCCGCGGCCTTGACCGCGGAATGTAGCCGGCGTAGCCTGGGAGTAGGCCCAAAGGGCCGTATCCCAGGTTTTCATTGTTATGCCAGCTTAAGTTCACCACTCATTTACTCTCCAAACTCACTTAGACCAACCTTTTTCATTAATTTTATGGCAATAATCCATTTACAACTTAAAAGAAACCCTGGGATACGGCCCTTTGGGCCTGCTCCCAGGCTACGCCAGCTCAGAGAGCGTCTGGTATCGATTTTACCACCTGAACTGCTGAGTCGTTGCTCCTGTGCTTTGTTATAGCCCGTTGAAGCAGCCCCGCAGCAAATCCGGCTGCGGGGTTTTGCATGCAGTACGCGCTTAAAAACCATACAAGTACTTTCTGGTCTATCCAGTTTTCTGTTGTTCGTAGCTGGCTCTTACTGTAGAGCCTGTAAGCGTTTTCTGCTGGCCAGGCGTAAGCCTCTTTCTTTTAAAACATCTATCATGTGTTGTTTGCAATGGATATGCTGCCTTTTTGTTTTACACAAAATCAAAATATCATCCAGGGAACGAAAATAGTCCATATCCATTTTTCTATGTGATTAAGTCGATGGTCACCCTCACTTTTGGTACAATAAAAAATCAAATGAACGAATTTTGTTAGAATGCCCGTGGTCAAAAGAAGTTCAATTCAATTTTAGCGAACGCTGAGAATATTGGATAATAAACGTGTATTTGGAAGCTGGGCTTTGTTAAACGCTTGCTAGTTTTTTGCGATGTTTCATGTTAATTATTAAGAAGATCAAGGATGATCTCGGTATTGAAGCCATCGATCTTCAATGTCAAACTAAGAATAGGAGTTGTTATGAGAGTACTCGTTTATTTGTTAACGTTTGTTCCGTTTCTGGTTTTTTCTGGCCCTTCCGATCTGAATAATTCATCAAAGCGTTTACCTAATGAGTCATACGTTCAGGCATTAAAAAGAGTTCTGGGTACAATGCCTGAAGCTCCTGATAAAGCAGTTACAGCTAGAGAAACGCCTATTGGAAAAAAGGTTCCCATTAAGCAGATTGATTTCAGTCTGGTTCCGACAGTAGTTGCTTATGATGAAATGATGACTTTATTTAAAATCATTCGTGATACACGCTTTCTTTTCACAAAGAACAATCCTGATTTTGAACGAAGAATCAGCTGGCTTTATCCTGATGATGGTTGCTTTGCACGAGCGGCACTATCCATTATAAAACTTGAAAAGGAGCAATTAATCAAACCGGCCAAAATTTTTGCTTTTGGTGAGTTACTTCTTCAAACACAGTATTCTCCTAATGGCTACGTTAGTTGGTGGTATCATGTTTCAACAGCTGTAAATTACATGGGTTCAATTTATATACTGGATCCGGCGTTAAACCCTGAAAGACCACTGCTTGTCGATGAATGGTACAATAAAATGGGAAATGAGAATGAGTTAAACGGAGTCATTTGCAATCCCTCTACTTATGGTCCTTTTGATAATTGCTATCAGATTAGTGGAACTAGCGAGGAACGCGCATTCCATGACCAGTCAGGATTTCTCGAACTGGAATGGAATAGAATCAACTCCCTTGGTTTCGATCCAAAAACTTTATTAGGAACTAATCCTCCCTGGATTGTGGATCAGTCACACTAATTGATGTATTGCTTTTATTGTTCATAATGCCTTCTACATTGGGGCACTGGTTTAACATACATGGAGGTACATCTTATTATGCGTTTATTTATTTTTATTAGCTTATTGTGCAGTGCTCAATTCGTATGTGCAAAACCCTATTGGGATCCGAATAAAGTCCCCTCTGATAACCGGTATATTCATTTGACTCATCCTGAGCTTAATCTCTCTTCTTTTAAATCAGTTTCTGGACAATCAGGAATTCCTGTATTGCGTATTCAGGTAGATTGGCTGGGAGAAGATGAACTCTATGCAGTTAGTGAATTAGTAATAGAGGCTTCAGGAACACCTGCGTTATTAGCTCGAAGCACCCATAAACCCAAGTGGGGCAGTTATCTGGGTGTTTTGAAAAACAGCACTACCGGAGAAGCATTATATTATGATTCTATTGGAACAGGTAAAGAATACAGAAAACTTGCCAGAGCCATCAATTTGCGTTTTCCCTTGCCAACTGAAACCATGATATTTGAGTTGTATGCCGAGAACCCTCAGTCAGGACGTATGGAAAAAGTAGTAGAAAAAAACATTAGTCCGGACGAATTCAAGAGTGCAGATAGGGTGTTTCAAGAGTTGGAGATCAAAGAGTTGGCTCGGGCAAAAAAGAATCCATCCTTAAGAGTTAATCTTTATGCGGAAGGGTATGGGCGTGAAGAGAAATCCCTGTTCTGGCGACATTCTGTTAAAGCGGTTCAGGCTTTGTTGGATGCTCATTTTCCTGGTGTTGACTCTATGGACTTTTATGCAGTATATAATCCTTCTCAAGTTAAATTGGGTGCTGCAGAGGATCTGGGTACCCCCGTTCCAGAATTCAATTCGTTTTTAGGGTTGTACTATCCGTATTGGGATAATTTTGGACGTTGGTATCATATTGTGTACCCAACACGGGAAAACAAATTTCGTGAGGGAATTGCCTCTGCTCCTTACGATTATCCTATAGTTCTTGTAAACAGCAGCCGCTATTGGGGAGTGGGGAATTATATGTCACATACCGCCGTGCCCGCGGGAAACTCCAAGTATTTTATTTACATTTTACTGCATGAATTTGGACATTTTTTTGGTCTTAATGAAGAGTATGAAGGGGGTGGCCGTACCGAGCTTGAGTTTGCCGAGGATATGGAAGAACCATGGTCACAAAATATTACTTTTTTAAAAGAACCCATTTTTTCGGTTTTGAAATGGAGTGAGTTTCTAAGCCCGCAAGTGGCCATTCCTACACCTTCCAGTGATTGGAACTCAAATCCTCCTGTCTATGGAGCCTATCAAGGGGGATACGCGGACTCTCCTAGCTCAAAAGGGCTAAGTCATAAACCTGGAATGAATTGTGTTATGGAATCTCACGAATCTTTTTGCCATATCTGTACCAAGGGGATTCTGGATGTGATTCATTATGGTTTGGGTTTGGAGTAATTCGCTTTTTGAAGATATCGGAAGATGACATCTCCAAAATACGCGAACAGAACACAAAAATCATTTAATTCAAAAAGGGTGGGTAAAAACCCACCCGGGATTGGTTGTTTAATCACCACTTGTGACGGAAATTTGAGATGTAGTACCTTGAGCTTTAATCATGGGATTATACATTGACTCAGCAAAAGCCGGAGGTACGATGTAGGTTCCAGGATTGACTGCCTTAATTTTGTATACTATTTCTCTTGCGCTGGAGTCGACACTGCCAAAGTAATTGACTCTGTCTTCGCGCGCATCAGAATAATCCATAGTGTCTGTTTTGACAGAGTCTCTGACTACCTCAAATCCGCCGGGTAGTAGATCTTCTATCACAATATTGGAGTGATAATTATTATCCAGAGAACGAATTTGGATATGAACTTCAATTTCACTACCCAATGTGGTTGACTGGATCACAGTACCTTTTTCATCTCGATATTCCCTGTAAAGTTCAATACCTTGTTTAAACGGAGTGGAGGGTAGCGTTTTATCAAAACCAGCTTGTACCAGTTGATAAAAGTATGTGAGCTTTTCAGGATTATTAAAACTGATTTGTTTGACATCAGCGTCTACAGCCAGTTTCTGATAATTCGCCTGTTCAGCCGGTATGGATTTGGTTTGGTTATTGACTAATACTTCGCTGATTGACAGGGTCGGGGAAGTTGTAGAGTCAACCTGAGGGTAAGCAGCTAAAGCCAAACTGGCATAACCGGATAACACAGTATTGATGTCGTCACTACTTATTGCTTGCACTAATTGCATCAGTACTTTATCACCTACTTGTGGCAGCATGCTCGGAAAGTGCTTTGCAACGATATACAGATATTGCGCATCAGCAACGTTGCTGTCATAAAAATCAGTATCATAAGCGTTCTTGCTTTGTGTTTGGTACTGACTGATCAAGCGAGCTGCATCATTGTAGCTTTTTAATAATTGATAGGACGCTGCGATATATACCGAGGTGATGTCCTTTTTCCAGGCTTGAGAATTGTCTTTTTGTAAATACAGCTGCAAATTAGCCAGGTAATTGGTCGTTACGATCTCATTTCGGGTTAAAATGTAGATGGCATAAGCTTGAATTCGCGCTGCATCGATGTCCGATACATTTTGTCTGGCCAGCTCCGTGAGATAATTTATTCCATTAAAGAAGAGCTCACTTGGTACGCTGAATCCTTGCCCCCTGGCTTCAGTCAAAAAATGCATTGCGTAGACTGATGCAAAATTGTTCCCTTGATTATCTCCCAAACCAGGCCAGTAACTAAAACCTCCGTTGGACATTTGCCTTTGGCTCAGCATCTGGATGGCCGCATTCACCTTTTCATTGATTTGATTGCGGTCCTTGGTAAACCAGCTTTGACTGTTCATTGCAATTAACGGTAAGGCTTTACTTGTTAATTGTTCAGTGCAACCGTAAGGGAAATTATCCAGATAGCGCTGTAATCCAAATACCAGAATTAATGGACTGGTTGATATTGTTGCATCAACAGTACGGTATTCCGGGTAAAGGGTCTGCATGATATTCAGCCGTTTAGCAGGATCTTTAGATTGACCGCTTTCTATGTGAGTAAAGAAGGGTGTAGCAGGCCTTACACTGAGCGTTGCATCCATTGAGCTGGATTTGTCTCCAGCGCTGGCAGTAAAAGTGACCTTGGCAGATCCCAAAGATGATTTTGCACGTAATTTAAAGTGCACTGACTGTTCACGTCCTTCTCTGATTTCCATGGTTTTTTGGGCGTCACCAATAATTTCCAGCTCAGGGGTGGTGGTTAAGCTGATTTTAATTTCAGTATGATCGCCAGAGTCCTTGATATTATTTGCAACGCTGGAGCTGATTTCAAATTCGTCTCCTGGGGCTACAAATGTAGGTACATTGGGATTGATGATAAAATCACCTCGCACTTCTGAGGTTGCATTATTTGCACCAACAGAATCTGCGGACACAGCGACAGCCATAACCCTTATCGCTCCATTAAAATAATTGGGAACCTGATAAGTTAACTGACGGGTGTTCTCGTCAGTATCTATGATTCCTGACCAGTAGACTACTGGTAAATCAGTTTTTCTTTTGAACGGATTGAGCCTGCTGGCCAAATCGGATTCGCCGTCATCTCCTCCTGCAGCAGACCATTCTCTATCCTGAATGAATTTAGGTAATATTTGATCGACTGTTTGCTGCGTAAAGACTTCTAATGCGTGTTTTTGAAAGAAGAAGGACAGCGGATCAGGGGTTATGTACCTTCCTACCTGCAAAATTCCTTCATCAACAGCATAGACAATGATTTTTCCTGGTTTATCTGTATGATAGTCTATGGTCAATGCTTCACCAGGACGAACAACCTTGGGAGTATTCAGTTCAATTTTAATATCATGATCGTCATGACTTACAGTGAAGGGGACTACACTGTAACTTAGTGGACTAATAAATAACTCCGGAGACTCCCAATCCCGAACGAATGCGACATTGATGTATCCATTTCCCTGGAAGTCTGCAGGGATGTGAATGGTTTGCACTGAGTTTGTTGTTTCAGTTTTAAACCATTGTGCCGCATAAACTTTATCTCGCTCGATGGTGATTAACCCTGAGCCGGTATAGGGGGCGGTAATCTGAATTTCAATGTCTTCATTTGCCTGATATTCATCTTTATTAAGTTTAATTGACAACTCAGCATTCTTTGCAAGAGGTTGTTGGCTTGAACCAACAACACTGAATTTTAATTGGCTTAGAACAGTATTATCCTTATCAAGAACATTTAATGAGTAATCGCCAATCTGTTGGGTGGGTAGGGAATAATCAGTTCCTTGTTCAGTTACAGTGAACGGATCTGTTTTGACAACCGTTGATTGAATAATGGATTGATATTGATACGTGCCATCCGGTTTTTTAACCAGAGTTGTCACTGGATGCAGTGAAATGAGCTGTATTTTTAAATCCTGAACCTCTTCCTTGGTGAGTTGAGGATTAATGGCTATATAACGTACGGTTCTGGTGCCGTTTTGTTTGATAAATGATAAATCACCATCTGGTTTATACCCAATAAAATAGGCTAGCGGGCTGATTAAGGCTTTTGATTGAGTGGTTACACTTCGACCGCCTTCGGCTTCAAAACCTTCGGCAAAAAAGGTCAGCTTATATGTTGCCTTGTCAAAGCGATCAAGATGCAAATCAAATTCAGCATTTCCCTGTTCATTGGTTTTTGCATCAGGCAGGGATTCCGTAAAAACCTTGGGAGGTTTCTTGGGGTCGTAGAGTGGATCTGCGAAGAGGTAATCCGGATAGTCATCAAAATTAATTTCCTGCGGGGTCAGTAAAATTTTGGCACTGATTTTTCTATCAGTAGCAGGAGCTCCATATAAATTCCAGAGACTGACATGCGCTTTTAACCGATCAGGTGAGCTCCAGCCATCTAAGGGCTTGGGGGTCAGATTAGAGCTTATCCTCATTCTGTCGGGTTGGAATTCTGATACATTAACACTGGTAGAGCCTAAAAGATTCTGTGGGTGTCCGTCCTTTACGAGAAAGAGATTGACCATATACTGCCCGGTTGGGGACGTTTGCGAGGTCGCGAAGTCAAGCTCCATATATCCGGTATCATTTAGGAGCAATCGTTCATCTTTAATCGTTGTTCCTCGTGAGTCAACAATGGTTGCTTGCAGGGGCAAGCCAGCTGGCTGTGCCTGAGCATAAGCCTGTTTAACTATCATTCCTATATGAACCGTATCTCCAGGTCGGTAAATACCCCTGTCTGAGAATAAGTAGGCACTTACACTCTGCATATCCTGGTTGTAGGTATAGATGCCGCCGATATCAAATTTGGAAAAATTCAATTGACGATTGTAATTGCTGTATGGAATAAACGATACATCACTATTGAGGCTGGCAAGGTAGACTGTAGGCTCTCTATCTTCGACAAAATCTCTTAAGGATGGGAAGTTGGCTCGTCCTTGATCATCCGTGATGCGCGTCAGGATTGGTAAACCATTTTTACCTAATATTGTCACTGTGGCCCCAGTAACAGGTGCTCCTTGAGTGATGGAGTTAATAAATACATCGTGCGTCCCGTCGTTGTTGTCTTTGACTATCATTCCCATGTCAGTGATCAGGATTAAACGGCTGGCTTTGACATCAAGAGGGTATTTATTAGCCACGTCCCATCCTGTTGCCTGTAATAAAAAGAGACCCTGTGGTCCAGTAGCATTGGCATCGAGTGATAAATACTTACTTAAATCAAGAGCAGTATATTGTTGTTTCGATAAATCAGTGCTGTAGAATGGCTGTATTTCGGAATAGATCTGACTGATATTCTGTTGATTGAATGTTGGGTTGATGAAGTAGGGGTTATTAAAATCACCTTGAGTTTGTGTCACCAGTTGATTGATGTTTTCCGGCAATACTCGTGCAAACTCGAATTTTACAGCAGGCACACCACGTACGAGTACGGATAATTTTTTCTCCCCACTTAATGCCAACAGGGAACCTTTGTGAAGGAAACTGATTTCTTTGGGGTATTCTGGAACTGGAATAACGGCCGAATAATCAGCGTTCAAGCTGAACTCCCCAAATCCTTTCATTCCCTTGTCTATTTTAATAAATATATATCTCGGGCTTTGCGCAACAAATTTAAAACTGTGAAGAGTTGAGTAATTTTGTTCTGATGGTATGGTCACTTTTGACAACGGAGTTGCCAGAGCTAGGATGTTATTGGTTACTTCTCCTGGATTTTGCCATTGATAATTGGGTTTTGCTGCTTCTATGGAATTTGCCGGATAATCTTGCGGCAGCAAATAAACGTGAACGGATTTATTAAACTCAGTTTCATTAACCCCCAAAGTGGTTTCTACAGTGAGAACCTGTTCAGGTCTGTCTTTCTCATTTCGGATTATTGATGCTGACGCTGAAAGTACTTTGAGAAAGTTGGTCGCATCTGGAATGATCAGACTTGAGTCTATTTTAGATTTTAGTGTTGCAGAATTTGTTGACGAGGCAACATTTTTATCCAGGGTCAGAGTGACCAATTGCGCTATTTTTTTTATGTTAATATGTTCAGAATGCAGATATGCGATGCGTTTGTGTTCATCAAATGTATAGGTGAATTTTAGTGGTTCTCCACTTTTGTGTGCTGCACCTTGTTGTCCATCCTGAAGTGTTAATACAGTATTCTTTTCAAGGCTTTCTGGATTGACTGGAAAATTGAATTGCAGAGTCGCCTCTGCTGTTCTGTGCTCTGAATCAACTGGATCCTGGTAAAATCTTAATTCAGAGATTGTCGCTTCGAAAGGTTTCGTTGAAAAGGAGACATCATAGTCTTCCATTTTTGTTGTTGATGAAAAGAAGTTTTTAGCAAAATGAATGGTGTATTTTTGACCGGCGGGCCAGTCCTCTGAAGGTATAAACACTAACTGGCTGTCGCTATTCCAACTCCACTCACCAGGCATTGCGGGGGTCATTACTATGCCTTCAGTGACTGTTTTTCCAATCAGGTTGATTGGAGCTACTGATTGGGGAATGAATTCATTAGTTTTTATGCCGAAATCAATGATAAGATTATTGGGCGTTAGTGTTTCTTCATTTGCAGTGATATCGGGTATCGTAATCGATGCCGAAGTATAAACGGGCTTGGGCTGGTTTTTGTACCAGTAGGTTGCATAAGTACCACTCAAGATTAACGCGACAATCAATAGAGTTGTTCCCCAAAATGATTTGGGGGAATGGTGCGCTTTTTGGCATAAGTTGGCTAACCATGGTGGGCTATTCCAGTTTAACTTACCGAACACGGAAGTAAAAATTGAACCGATGAAATTCAAAACTAAAGAAATTGGATTTTTGTTCATGATTTTAGTTGTTCCCACCAGGCCTGTCTGGTCGTTGGTTTGATATGAGTAAATCGTGCCTATTAATCGCCATTCGATTAAAAGTTAATCGAATTAAACTCTGTTTCGTGTAATTGATATAAAAATTGATTATAATTCAACCTTTAAAATGCACAATATCAATTATGAAAAAAATAATCAAAAGCATTAGAATAATCTTTGTTTCACTGTTTGTCAGTGGCTATTTGATATTATTTTTTTCATCCAAACCTTTATTACTTGACGGGATCAGTTTTTCCAATGCGGTGTACGATGATCAACATCGATTATTGAGATTAACTTTAAGTCAAGATGACAAATACCGTCTGTTTACACCTTTGTCCAATATTTCCAGTGAATTAGTGGAGGCTACTTTATTACAAGAGGATCAGTATTTTCGTTGGCACCCTGGAATTAATCCTTTTTCCTTGTTTAAAGCTGTTTGGCAAACTTATGGCGTTCAATCTCGTCGAGTAGGCGCTTCTACCATTACCATGCAGGTCGCGCGGATGAGGTTTGGAATCAACTCTAAAACCATTTCTGGTAAGTTAATGCAAATATTCAGAGCATTGCAATTGGAAATGCATTACAGCAAAGATGAGCTGCTTGAAGCGTATTTGAATTTGGCTCCTTATGGAGGAAATGTTGAGGGAGCAGGGGCGGCAAGTTTGGTCTATTTCAATAAATCAGTTAATGAACTCAGCCTTCCTGAATCACTGACACTCAGTATTATCCCTCAGAATCCAGGAAAAAGAACACCGGATAATAAAAGTTTAAAAACAATTCGAGATCATTTATTCAGCAGGTGGTTGGTCAAACACCCAGAGGATAGTAATAAAAGTGAGACGTTTAATCTGCCGATGGTCATGCGAAAAGCGGGTAATTTGCCCTTTACGGCACCTCATTTTGTCAACATGGTCTTGAGTGATCCGTCCGTACATCAACAAAGCATTGATACCTCGCTTGACTCACGAGTACAGATCATAATCAATCGAATAACCAAAAATTATTTAGCGAGAAAAAAATCTGTCGGTGCTTATAACGCGTCTGTGCTTTTAGTCGATACACGCGACATGACGGTCAAAGGTTTGCTGGGATCTGCCGATTTTTTTAGTAGAGAGATAAGCGGACAGATCAATGGTATTGACATAAAACGCTCCCCGGGCTCCACCTTAAAGCCGTTTATTTATGGTTTGGCTTTGGATCAAGGATTAATTCATCCAGACACGGTTTTAAAAGATGTTCCTCACAGTTTTAATGGATATAATCCCGAAAATTTTGATTATGAGTTCATGGGGCCTGTGAAAGCTAAAGACGCCCTGGTATTAAGTCGAAACATTCCAGCGGTTTATCTTTCTAGTCAATTGACCAACCCAACCTTGCATCAATTATTGGAGAAAGCACAGGTGAGTCATTTAAAACCGGAATCTTATTACGGTTTATCACTTAATCTGGGGGGCGTTGAATTAACGATGAGAGAGTTGGTCGGGTTGTATGCCATGCTGGTTAATGATGGCCTGTGGTATCCGATTCAACTTCGTCATACAGAAAAGAAAGGCGCTGGTCGTAGGCTGCTCAGTCCTGAGGCAAGTTTTCTGGTTTTGGATATGTTAAAAAGCGCTCCTCACGGTGATTTTGGTAATAAACCGTCTTTGCATCTCCCTGTGTCATGGAAAACAGGTACGTCTTCAGGTTATAGAGATGCTTGGGCTGTCGGTACCTTTGGTCCCTATGTTATGGCTGTGTGGATTGGCAATTTTGACAATAAAGCCAATCCTGCGTTTGTAGGAAAGGACATTGCAGCGCCATTATTTTTTGAGTTGATTGATGCAATTAAACATGAACGAGGTCCTTTACCCATTATTGCCAAAAATCCCGGCATGATGAATCTTGAGAAAGTGGAAGTATGCAAAGCTTCGGGGATGCTACCTACACGTTATTGTCACGATACAGAATGGACCTGGTTCATCCCGGGCAAATCACCAATTAAAACGGATACAATATTTAGAGAAGTGGCAATCAATAGCAGAACCGGCTTACGTACGTGCCATATTGATGAATTTACACGCTTTGAAATTTTTGAATTCTGGCCTTCTGATTTATTAAAAATTTTTAAGCGCGCAGGAATACAACGGCGCACCCCTCCTTTTTTTGAATCAGATTGTGCATTATCCGGAAACTCTGGAATGAATCCGCAAATCACGTCACCACAGGCGGGCATAAGCTATGTGATTCGCGCCAATTCTCAGTTAAATAATAAAATCCCTTTGTCAGCAGTTAGTGATGCAGGCATTGCTCATGTGTATTGGTTTATTAATGAAACATTTGTTGCTAAAACCAGGGCGGGGCAGACGTTTCTTTGGGACGCGAAGCCTGGTCACTATGTAGTTCGAGTTGTGGATGATCATGGTTTATCAGATGCACGCGACATTCATGTTCTTATGGATACCTGAAAAAAGTTGGCCATTGAACAAACCAAAAGTCTGATGATTCATGCTCATTGACATCGCTTCTGTTTGGTATTGGGTTATAGCATGGGGCTATCAATAGGATGCATTGCTTTTTCAGTAACGGATCGACCCTCATTGAACCCTTCGATTTCTTCATCGAACTCAAGAGCGTGTTCTGGAATCGATTTAACAAATTCAACCATTGCAAAAGACAATGGAGTGGGTTTAGACATTGCGTCTGTGTGATTCTCAATGTCTTGTACAAGGGAATAGATCCCCTTAATTGTCAGCAAAAAGGCTATAAAATCAATTATATATCCAAACTCAGCTTCAATCCCTGCAAAAAACAGGACCCACCGTGCCATTTGAAGAAAAGTCAGTGTGTCGATTGCTCCACCAATATAGATTGCCGGGATTGGTTTAATTCGATGTCTAAAAAAAGACGATTGTTGAAGATAGTTTTTATATTCTGCTTTATTGGAATCAGTTGTCAGTAGATTTTGAGTTGCCCCTAGTACATCGGTACACATTTTTAACCGGTGAGGGCGTTTATTAACACGTCGGATTGTCTCAGCAACAATGGTCTGGGTTTGAATCCGACGGTTGGGATTAGTCTCTAAATCAATATGTTGGTGTAATTGATGAACCAGATTGGTAAATTGAGAGTTGAGTTCGCTGTTTTTCAGTTGTTGGATTTTATATCGTCTGGCCGCATCAAATAAGGTGAGCGGTGTTAAAGTAACACCAGGAATTCTTAAAATGAGGGAAGTCTCAATAATACGTCCAAACTGTATCCAGGGTAAAGCCAGGTCGATTCCGGCTAATTTTAATGCAAACCGTGCGCCATTGGCGCAATTGTGAGTCAGCATGTGATAAAAGTCTGGATTATTGTATTCGGAATTAGAAAATTCTTCACAGAATCTGGCAAACGGTACCGAGCTTTCAAAGGTAACACAGTTATCATTGTCGTATTGATGCTTAGGTAAGGTGCCGTGACTCAGACTTGGCTCATCTTTGTTATGCCATATTTTAACCAGATGCATGTCATTGAATAAAGGTTCATTAATATGGGCTTGAGCATAGATTTGGGCACAGGTACCGAGACTTACCACGTTAAGCATTATATACAATGGACTACATCCTTTGTTATGGCAATAAAAAAACACATGATATAAAACCAGAACAAATACGTCAATTTTTGTGTTTCAGTTCTTCCTCAGTGGGCGCTAAAAGGGTTTTGCAATCGCAAGTAGTGTCGTAAAGGTTAATCTGAATGAATATGCACTTTATTTTAACCTAACCCTCTCCCCCACGCTACGTGCGGTGGAGAGGGAATTTGATTGAAAACCCTCTCCACGTTACGCGTGGTGGAAAGGGTATTGGAGCGAAAGTAGCTCCATTTCCCCTGACATTAGTGCGTTTTCGCGAGGATGGCAGGATTTTTCCTTGATTGAGTAGCAAAGGGTTGTGAACAAAACAAATAACGGTGGGGATTATTGCATTGTCACAGGAGGGGCTTGGCATCATATCGATTAAACCGCTGCCCCAGGAACTGCAACTGGATCATAGGGTTGTTTGGAGAACTCGCTAGGGAGCCAACTAGCACCTAATGTACCATCGTATAATACTTCCAAATACAACGCAGCCATGCACAGATCTTGATGAGACGATAACCCACAGGTTATTTCATTAAAGAGTAGTGCAGTTTGAATTCCTAATTCTGCACCTGCTATGGCGAATTGGACTAAATGAATTATTTTTTCAGGAATTTTAGTATCCGCACGAAACAGGGAATAGAAGGAGGTAATGCATTGCCCCAGTTTTGTAGCAATCACGGCATAGGGTTGTTTTTGAAAGGTATAGGATATCAGCTGTGTACCCGCATTAACACGCTCCGCATTACGATGACCTGTAGTGGAGGTGTAGGGGTTCATCGTCATTGCACCTAAACAATCAGTTAACCATTGAGGCATATTTTTCCTTAAATATGTATGTAAAACGAATGTGCACAATATCATAATCGACCAGGTTTTCAAGAGGATACAAAGGAAGCCTTGTTTATTTATTTTGCTCTTTGATCAACAGGTTCTGCGTGGTTCTCATTGGGTCGTTGAGTATTTTTTATAATCCAAAGCCTGTCTTTTTATCTGAACTTTATAGTGCTAATCTATGTATACACGCTTAGGATTAACGAAACGGATTTATCTCATCGTGGAAGGGGATATTAAATTCTGCTACTGAGTCTCTCTAAACGTTTAATAATGTGTGTTTTTTTCACTCGAATCGTTTTTCTTAATTTCATAATTTGCTTGAATTTTATAGAGAGTTTATGACCGCTGAACTTGCACCAACACGCCGAATCGCATCCCTGGATGTTTTTCGTGGCCTAACGATTGTATTGATGATTTTAGTGAACAGTCAGGGAAACGAATATGCATACCCGATCCTGGAACACGCTGTATGGAATGGCTGTACTTTTGCGGACCTCGTTTTTCCGTTTTTTCTGTTTATCGTAGGCTTAACCAGTGTGATCAGTTTAAACAAGAATAAAATGAATCAGGATGCTCATCTATACAGAGCAATATTTCGGCGCAGCATTCTTTTATTTGCTTTGGGTGTTTTTTTAAATATTTTCCCTAAATACATCGACATAAGCTCTTTACGAGTCTATGGTATTTTACAGCGAATTGCGGTGTGTTATCTGATAAGCAGTATCATTTATTTAAAAACCAGCACCAAAATGCAAACACTGATTTTTCTCGCTATTTTGTGGTTTTATTGGCTTATGATGACTCAGGTTCCCGTTCCAGGTTATGGCGCGAATCTCTTCACCGTTGAAGGGAATTGGGTTGCTTATTTTGATCAACTGATTTTTTCAAGTGCTCATTTATATGAAAAAGTTTATGATCCCGAAGGATTTTTTAGTACTATCCCATCGATTGCAACTACCTTATCGGGTGTGTTAACGGGCAGTCTGTTACTCACTTCCAGCTCTAGCCAAAAGAAATTTTATGCGATGATGATGTTTGGAATTGTTTTTATATTGCTGGGCTGGTTTTGGAATTATAGTTTTCCCATTAATAAAAAATTATGGACCAGTTCTTTTGTTTTATGGACGAGCGGATTTGCTTTAATCGTTTTTGCACTGTGTTATTTGATTGTCGACATTTTAAACTGTCAACGTTGGGCATTGCCTTTTAAAATATTTGGTATGAACGCTATATTTGCGTTTACTTTTCATGTCCTATTATTAAAACTGCAATTCGTTTTTTATTTTATTTTAAAAGATGGGAGTAAAGGCAATATGAAAGCCATGCTCACAGAATTTTGTTTTGGACAGTACAGTCCACCCAATGCTGCTTTATTCTATTCTCTTCTGTTTCTATTGATTAATTTTATTGTGGTTTCATTTTTATATAAGAGAAAAATATTTTTTCGTATTTAAATTCGGGCCTGTTGACAATTCACCCTGCTACCTACGTACCGCGGCTTGTCCGCGGCAGGGTGAGTTGTCAATAGGCCCTAGAGTTAACTTAAATTACATGATTTCAAACGACACCCTACGTAGACTGCAAAAGATGCAGTCTTCGTAGGGTTTAAGTGATGAATTACGAATAGTGATGAATCAGTTTAATTGAGGAGAATAGAGTTCGTTTTCAATTGGCTCATTCTTTTTATCTGTCTTTTGAACAGAAAATAAATCCTCTTTCAAGGGGATGTGTTCTTTAACCGGTGATTGCGCTTCAAGTAAGGGTTCTGGATCAGTTGTTTTAATTTGTTTGAAGAATCTATCAATTAAAGGTTCAAGACCATCGATATGTTCCTGAATTTGAATTTTATAAATGATTCCAAATATGGTATCGGTGTGGAAATTAAGATTTACTGTAACCAGACTTGAGTTTGCCATGATTGCGTCGCCCAGCATTTTAAATTGATCTATGGTGGTTTTCTGAACGAAATTAAGCTCCTCCAATTGACATTCTGGATCCTTTAAAAAAGAACAGAGTGCGTTGATGGTGTCATTTGAAAGGCCATATCGGCAGTTATGCGACATGCTTATGGAGGTAATTTGTCTATTGGATTTGAGTAATTCAATGATGGATTGCACACCTTCGTTTTCAATGTAATTATAATCAATAATTAATTTTTCGATCTGTTTCGTATGGGTTAATGCTTGAGCTAATTTGTGAGCATCATCGGCCATATACGCATTATGGGTTAGATCAAGCTCAAGCAGATTTTCAGGATTATGAGCGAGATAGGTGCATAATTCATCGATATTCAAACGGCTCAGATTATTTCTTGATAAATCCAGATACGCTAATTTAGAACAGTGCTTAAGTGAATTGATTAATTGAGGACTGGCAATTTGTCCTATATTGGTATTGGTCATCGTCAGCAACATTAAGCAAGTATTGGATTTTAATATATGGTCTAATAATGAGATATCGCTGGCTTCAAATAACATGTCATCCAGCATTAAAATTCTAAGTCCATGAGTTTGTTTTAGAGAATGCAACACATCTTTGCCAAATGACATTCCTCTAAGTCTTAGATCAACAAGCGTCGTATTGGGATTTGTTTTATCCAGAATTGGCAGATTGGCATTTTTTTCTACTGCAAAATTTAAATCCAAAGTATGAAGAAGAGGTGATTTTTGCAGATTTTTAGCAAAACGATATGACTGACTTGTGCTTGCGGGTGTTTCAATCGGCTCTAAATCAACGACTAATTGACTGAGCAACGGTTTGCCTTTAACCATATTAACCAGTGCATCATAAATCAGGTGATACATCGCTCTGACTTGACGGTTACTGAAATAATTCATGACACTAAAAATCAGATTATCTCGAGATCTCAGATGAATTTCTGAACCTTCAATTGCGAATTTAAGCCGGGTTAACTGATTATTTTTACTGATTACTTTGCTTAATTCGATTAATCCCCTTAGGTTTTCTTCGGTTACATACAAAGACAGTTCGAGATCAGTAAGGGGTGTTCTACGTAAATATTCTGATAAAAAAACCATATCATCATAGGTTAAGGGGTTAGCCAGTTTGAGATCGGATGTTTTGAACGAACCATTTTTTGTTGCACTGATACACTTAGCCATTGAAATTGTTAGCATCATTACTCCTCACAAATCCTTTTGAATTGAAATAATAGAGAACAGATCTATCATCTACTTGTAAGGATAGGAAAGTAAATAGCTGGAACGTTATTTATTACTCATAGTCATCTCGAGCCTCCAACAAATCCTGAATCGGTTTGGGAAGTATGCCTCTAATTTTATGGGTTAATAGCTTTTCATTTTTTTGCCACAAAATGCCTAAATAAATAATTCCAAATCCAATTGCTGTTAAGGCTACTGGAAACAGGTAGCTTAAGTTAAAGACTTGAAAGGCAAGATATCCCAGATAAAAACAGCATCCTAATGCCCCAAAAATAACGAATACTTTTCTGCTGAGAATGACGCCAACAAGAATCATCAGCACATTGATGCACATATATAAAAATTTAGACAACTCACTGTCTGAATGTTGGCAGGTGAGTCCACCCCAAAAGGTCATGACGCCAAAAATGTAAAGCCAGAATGCATAGTCCGCAGTTTGACTGGATCGGACATCAACCCAAAAAGCAATTAATACAGAAATAATGCCAAAATACATGGAGACCATGGCACTGAGTTCATATGTATAGTGTTCTGCACCAATCATACTGGTCAGATCCATGGACATGTACCAGAGAGTAACTGCAATGGGCATAATCATAAACGGGTAGCGGTATATCCAGGCCAAAATTATACCGGAAGCTAAAGTACCCAGTTCCATAAAAATCCAGTTCCACTTAATATAAACGTGGTAATCATGGTAGACGCTATTATCAGGCCACCAGCCCATTCCTTGTTGTAAGCCATAAATAGCCAGCGGAGTAAGACAGATGACGAAGGTCGCGCAAATACCGGCAGGTACATAATATCTTTTTTCATCCAAGGAATGGGTTAGTGATATGCCGAGAATGGCATAGGATACTGACAAAAATAAAATGCCCCATCCTCCATAAAGTTCCCAGCCTAAATTCATGAACAGGGTCATTGCACCAATAGCGATTAGACCGCCGAAATAATAGAGCACATTGGTGAGGTTAAAACCTGGACTTTGTTCAGGAAGGTTTTTTACGAATTCAATTAATTTATCGGCTTGTTCCTGAGTAATAATCTGGGCATCTACTGCTTTGCCCATCATAGTCCGTGATATTTTCATTGTGGCTCCGTATGATGCAGTGTGGGATGTTATAGCTAAATTATAGATGACAGATTATCGCTTGAAATTATTTATATTATTTTTCTTTAAAATACTGATTCTCATTTACCCACCCTGTATGACCGGAACATAGGTAACAATTGGCTTATTTGCTAAAATAAGTCCAGGTGTTGCTCATGCCTCAAGAAGGCTGGATTTTTTCCTTTGACTCCAGATCGGGATTAACACGATAAAAAATAAAAATATTCCTCCAGAAAGTGCATAGACGAATTGAGATTGAAATTGTAAGGAGGGCGGTGGTGTGAGGCTTACAATAAGGGTGATGATAACTCCAAGTAAGCCAAACCCTGCCGATCCTATTATTTTTATTTTAGAGGATGATTTTTGGGTGATGACCAATTTAATCGCGCTGATAAAAAGCAGCAGATACATCAGCAAATTAACCTGAGTCGCAGCATTGAGCATGATCCAGTAAGACGCGTTAAGTGAGGGAACTATCACAAATAAGGTACTGATGATTGAGACGCAGAGAGCCTGAAGGATCAACAATCGGGCTGGAGCTTTATTATGATTGACTTCTGTTAATCGGGTGTCTAAAAAACCTTCTCCTGCAGCAAAGCCTAATCCCTTGATTGGTGCGATTAGCCAATTATTAGCCGCCCCGATGCAGCCAATTGCAATCAGAGCATTGATAATAACCGCCAATTGGCTGCAATGCATTTTAGTAAAAAATAATTGAATTAATTGAGGGATACTGCTGATGAAACTTAACTGTTGGGGGGGGATAATCATTGCCAGTATAATGGACCCGAATAACATGGAAAGGAATATGACAAACACCGAAATAAACACAGCCTTGGAAAATGCCCCAGGCTTACTGTCTTCTGCATGTACTGCTGCCAGTTCTATCCCGCAAAATGAAAGAATTATTGCTGTTAAAGAGGTCCAGGAGTAGGAGTTATTTTGTGGTAGAAGGGTTTGTTGAGGCTCTGTTTGAGTTAGCCACCAATATAATCCCATGATAATGATGAGGCTAAACGGTACCAATAATCCCATAATGGAACACAATGAGTTAAAGCGACTGGATAGTTGAATTCCTTTTAAATTGATCCAGGTTAATCCCCAGATAAGGGTGATAATAATGAGAAAAATCGCTGATTTATTATCTACCAGGTCGGGAGATACACTGTAAAGTAGGGTGCCTGCAATAAAGCTCAGTAAGGTAGGGTATATCAATACATTTTGAACGCATTGAAACCATATGGCTAAAAATGCAGAACGTTTGCCCAGTCCCTGTTTTACCCAACCATAAACACCTTGTTGTGATTGATTAGAAAACCACATTGAGACTACAGCGCAGGGGATTAAGAAAAACAATAATGCCAGCGTAAAATAGTTGACTAATTGACTGCCCGCTAATGCGGCTGCCGGTAAATTACGTATGCTGTCAACAGAACATACCGTGATCAGAGTAAGGCTAAATACAGATAATCTTTTTTTCATTAAAATCTCAAAGACAAACAGCTTAAGCCACCATCAATTTTTTTGAATTCACTGACGTCTAGTTCAATACAGGGAAATCCAAGCGCACTGATTTGTTTTTTGGTTTTAGGATAACCTCGTGCCAACAGAACCGTTCCGTTAATCATGATGCAGTTCGCAGCATAGGCTTCTTCCGGATCAATAATAATCTGTTTTAAATGATTGAATGAAGGATGATTCACTAATTCACCACTAACCAGTAAATACCCCTGATCCAGATAGCTTACGCCAGTCTTGAGGTGAAGAAATTCATTTAACTGGATAGTTGATGCCGAATAACCGCGTTCGGTCAGCTCATGAATCATTTGTCTTGCACCTTCTTGATTGGTTCTGGCAGATAAACCAATATAGAAATGGTTATTTACATTGAGTATGTCACCTGCTTCGATAGTGCCGGGAGACTGAATCCGAACATTATTACCTTTATAAAAAGTATTGATGGTTTCTTCTATTGTTTTAACCTCTCCTTGCCTTGAAATCGCACCTGGCCGGGTAATAATCGCTGTTTGATTGGTTAATAAAGCAACGTCTTCAACAAAACAACTATCAGGAAATTCATCAATTGGAGGAAGTACGGTGACTTCAAGTCCACATTGAGCCAAGGCATTGATGTAGTTTTGATGTTGGATGAGCGCTAACTCATAATCCGGTGCACCCAGTGTTGCTGATGTAGTTAAACCATGAATCAGTGATGCAGAAGGGGTTCGTACAATAGCATTGTGAAACATGATTAACTCCCGGAAGAAAAAAAATTATCTTATCATATTTTTTGATTGGTTAAACAGTGTGCTTAATAATTAGATCTATTGGCAGGTAGAGTGGTGGAGTGAATCGTCAAAAGCCCTACTGCTAAAGGGCTTGCAGAATTATTTTTTGAGTATGGATTTAGGTCCAAAAGATGGTTATGCTATTTTTTTTGCTCAATGGACTTAGACAAATGACAGCAAGTACTTATGATATTGTTCTCCTGACTCAACGTGATTATGTCAATCCCATTGAAATAACACCTTATATCGATAATGTGCTCACGGAAGATCGACTACTCACTGAGGCGCTGGAACAAAGAGGCCTTCGGGTTGCGCGAACCTTCTGGGATAATTCAGATTTCGATTGGAACAGCACCCAATTTGCCTTATTCAGGGCTACATGGGACTATTTTCATCGATTCGCCGAATTTCATCAGTGGTTGAACAGGATGTCCAGGAAGGTACAATTTATAAATCCATACTCAATCATTCGCTGGAATATGGACAAGCATTATCTTGGCATATTACACGATCGAGGCGTCAATATTCCCCCAACCATTTTTTTAGAACAAGGAAATAACACCTCTTTAAACCATCTGCTCGTGCAAACAGGCTGGACTAAAGCCATTTTAAAACCAGCAATAGCTGGAGCAGCACGACATACTTATCTCTTTGATGCATCCAATGTCAATGAGCATGAGCTCATTTTTCAGAAGTTGATTGCTGAAGAAGCCCTGTTGCTGCAAGAGTTTCAAAGTCAGATTGTTACACGTGGGGAGGTTTCTTTTATGGTTTTTGGGGGCAAATACAGCCATTCGGTTTTGAAACAGGTAAAAGAAGGAGATTTTAGAGTTCAGGATGATTTTGGGGGGACTGTGCATTCCTATGCTGCTTCAGTGGAAGAAATAAACTTTGTTGAACGAGTCATTGCTCAATGTGATGAATTACCCGTTTATGCTCGTGCTGATGTAATGTGGGATAATAACAATGAATTGTGTCTTTCTGAATTGGAGATGATTGAACCTGAACTTTGGTTTAGGCGGGATCCTGAATCATCTGCTTTAATGGCGGATGCAGTGTGTCATTACATGCGTCATTCGATTGCTGAGCGTGGTGAAAAAAATAAGGTTACCAGTTCACTGGTGTATTGACGGACTATTTAACAGATGTGATGCTCTTTAGGGAGTATTTATTATCATATATTGCTGCGAGAGAAGTAGGGTGCTAAAGGATTTAGCTCTGTAATAATCAATTAGGAAGATGTTATGAACACAAGGATCATTTCTTTATTATTCATCAATTTGGTAACTGTAACGGCACAAGCCGCCTCAGAAAAAATTGTTTGGGGTGCTGATAGTCACATCTTATCCAAGTACCATGCGGCAGTGTCGGCCAAATCGGGTTTATTGAAGGCGACTGGTCCGGCAAAATCAATCAATTATCAGTTAAAACCAATAGAAAAAGAGTCAAACTCCATTTTGGAACATGTTCGTTATCAAATCTATTATAAAAACATTCCTGTATGGGGTCATGAATTAATACACCATAAAGCAATTAATGCAAAAGAGTATCTGACAGGAGTCGATGTCTCTGGAATTGAAGACGATATAAAAGAAACAAACGGCAATTATACGGCAGAGGAGATTGAAACTAAGGTTTTGAGTACCAATACAGATAAAATAATGTATAAAAACAGTGAAAAAATTATTTATCTGGATTCAAAAAATAAATCTCATCTTGCTTATCATGTCTCCTCATACACCAATAACGTGATTCATTCTGTTGCAGCACCTAATTATATTGTTGATGCGCATACGGGAGAAATCCTGAAACAGTGGGATGATTTAACTCATAAAAAAATTGGGCAAGGTCTGGGAGGAAATGTATTTATTTTACCTTATAGATCTGGACTTTTTCAGCATGGAAGTGTTCAATCAGGAATTCCTTCTCTGGGAACATTTGAGGTAACTGTGAGGGGAGGCAATTGCTACGTGGAAACACCAGAAATCAGAGTGATCAATGTAGCACAAACAGATATGGATAAAGCTTCTTTTCCTGTTTTAAGCCTGGTCGAAGTCTTTAAGAAGCCTCCGACCTTTTACTATCCTTGCAGTCAAAAAACACGTTTTTTCAATAAAAATGATGGCGATACTGCTCCAGCTAATTTCAGTTTCTCTTCAGTGAATGACACCATGTATTTTGCTGGAGTGACTATGGATATGTATAAGGAATATTATGGGGTAGCAAAACCTCTTGGTGATGATTTACCATTACGCGCTTATACCCATTTAAAAAATTTTGATAATGCGTTCGCTGTACCTTCCATTAAAGTGAAAGGCTTGTATTTAATCCATCAACAAATTGTTATAGGGGATGGCGATACCTTGTTAACTGCGCCAGCTCAGGGAACATTGTCGCATGAACTCACCCATAATTTTACGCGTTTGTATTCTAACCTTATCTATTCAGGGCAGTCGGGAGGGATTAATGAAGCCTTCTCAGATATGGCATCAATAGCCATGCTGGATTATTTACGTAAAGATTATCCCTGGTATTGGGACGGGTTTGATTGGTCTATAGGACGGGAGGCAACAATTGGTGGATTGCCTTTAAGATATATGGATGATCCGGTCAAAGACGGGATGTCTATTGATCATGCTCGTTCCTATAATGACAGACTGGATGTTCATCAAACCAGTGGCGTATTCAACAAGGCATTTTATCTATTATCGCAAAAAACAGATTGG
The DNA here is from genome assembly GCF_003990085.1 of Legionella sp. km535. Classification (NCBI taxonomy): domain Bacteria; kingdom Pseudomonadati; phylum Pseudomonadota; class Gammaproteobacteria; order Legionellales; family Legionellaceae; genus Legionella; species Legionella sp. km535. The sequence continues at coordinate 42,647 of NZ_RZGU01000016.1, forward strand.
TCCATTCGCAAGGCATTTCAGGTCATGGTTGACGCAAATATGAATTATTGGACATCAGGAACTTATTTTGAAGCTGCCGCTTGTGGTGTGATCCAGGCTGCTATAGATAGAAAATACACCAAGCAGGCTGTTGTTGAAGCATTTGCTGAGGTTGGTGTTGTTTGTCCTTTAAATAGCCTAACGGTTTGAGACGGTATCCAATAATTTTAGTTACCTTATATGTTTATTGGAGTCAGACAGTGATAACATCCTTCGCGTTAACGCTATAAATAAGGATATACGTTCACATGAACAAGGGAATGAATTCATTTGTATTGGTTGTCGCCGTTATTGCGGGATTTGGCGGTTTTTTATTTGGTTTTGATTCAAGCGTCATCGCAGATGTAAAAGATCAGGTGATGGGGCAGTTGGAGCTGTCCGCGTTGCAGTGGTCGGTGGTGGTGAGTATCAGTTTATTGGGGTGTGTTCTCGGCATTCCTTTAAGCGGTCTTTTCGCAGACAGAGTAAGCAGACGTTCTTTACTCAAAGTTGTGGCATTGGGATTCGTGGCAGGAACTGCCATTTGTGCTCTGACTCATTCTCTCTATCCCCTATTATTTGGACGTTTTATTATTGGCGTCTGTATCGGTATTGCCTCCTATATCGCTCCTTTATTTATTTCGGAAATTGCCCCTCCTCATCGAAGAGGTACATTGGTTTTAATCAATGGTTTAACCATTACATTTGGCCAGGCCATTGCCTATTTAATCGGATATCTGTTTCATGACTACTCATCCGCCAGTTGGCGTTATTTATTTTGGATGGGAAGCATTCCCGCTCTGATATTATTTATTGGAATGTTTTTTGTGCCTCACTCGCCACGATGGATTATGAAAAAACAGGGCAGGGATGAAACCTTAAAGGCGCTAAGTCGCATCCGGCCCGCTGAGTACAACATTCAAAAAGAGTTGGAAGATATTAACAGTCATTTAGATAATCAGAAACCTCAATTCAATATGCTTTTTAAGGCTCCAATTGCCGCTGTTTTAATGGTAGGTATTGGGCTTGGATTGTTTCAACAATTTTCGGGCATTAATGCCGTGATGTATTATGGTCCGGTTATTTTTGAGTCTGCAGGTTTTTTCCCGGTCAAAAATGCCATTTTGGCAACCTTTTGTATGGGCGCAATCAATTTTTTGTTTACTCTGATTACCTTGCTGTGTATTGATAAATTAGGCAGGCGGGTGTTGCTTTTAAGCGGTACCTTGATTGCCGCTCTGAGCCTGTTTGCTGTGAGTCTGGTGTTTAATTACTCTCTACCGGGTCAAAAATACTGGATTCTCGGACTATTTACTTCTTATGTTATTGGTTATTGCATCAGTGTCGGATCATTATTTTGGGTTTTAATTTCTGAGATTTATCCTCTTCAGATTCGCGGCTTAGCTATGAGTATTGCAACAGTCATGCAATGGGGGGCGAATTTTGTTGTTTCTATTTCGTTTCTGGCGGTATATCAATCCTTCGGTCAAGCTCTAACTTTTTCCATGTTTGGCTCTTTTTGTTTATTGGCTTTTGCTTTCATTTATTACTTTGTACCCGAAACAACGGGGATTTCACTGGAGAAGATAGAGCAACAATTGATGGCTGGAATACGCGTTAGAGACATTGGACAACCGGTGTCAGGTAATAGAAAAACCAAACAATTTGAATTACTTATGGATTAATTATGATGAATACTAAACTATGTCGTATTGGGATTATCGGGGCAGGCAGGATTGGCAAACTGCATGCAGAGCATATCAAGTATCATTTGCCACAGTTTGATTTGCAGGTGATAGCTGATCCTTGTCTGGATAGACAATGGGCTCAAAGACTGCCTGTTTCTAATTTATCCAATCAGATCGAAGACGTTTTGTTTCATCCTGATCTGGATGCCGTTTTGATTGCTTCACCGTCTACCCTGCATTTGGAACACATCAAAGCGGCAAGTGAGTCCGGTAAAGCGATATTTTGTGAAAAGCCTATTGGTTTGGATGAGCATGAAATTATTGACGTGCTTGAGTTGGTTAAATCCAATAACACATTGTTGCAAATTGGTTTTAATCGACGTTTTGATCCCAGTTTTGCCAACCTGCAACAACGAGTGCATGCTGGAGAAATTGGATCAACTCATATAGTCAAAATCACTTCCCGTGATCCCGCTTGTCCTCCTAAAGAATATGTTGCTACCTCTGGCGGTATGTTTATGGATATGACCATTCATGATTTTGATATGGCGCGGTTTTTAGCTCAATCCGAGGTCACTGAAGTCTATGCTACTGGAGCTGTGCTGATTAATCCTGAGTTTGCTGAGTATGATGATGTAGATACTGCAATAATTCAGTTACGTTTTGCAAACGGTACTTTGGCGGTTATTGATAACAGCAGACAGGCTGTTTATGGCTATGACCAAAGAATCGAAGTCTTTGGTGAGAAAGGCATGTTATTGGCAGCGAATCAGCTGGAGAATTCAGTACATCATTATTCGAAAACCGCTACAGGACATGCTAATCCTCAGTATTTTTTCCTGGAGCGTTATCATCAGGCATTTATTGCTCAGTTGGCTTCTTTTTATGATGCCTGGATAAACGATAAACCCAGTCCTGTGTCAGGAGAGGATGGCTTGCAGACATTGCGTATTGCCAAAGCGGCAAAACAATCTTTGGAAACTCGTTTACCAGTATGTTTAGATTAGGGAAAAAAGATGTACCCTCAATTTTATTATGATTCAAAACGTCCTGTCGATTTAATCTGTATGGGACGTGTTGCAGTGGATTTGTATGCAGATCAAATAGGCAGTGCACTAAAAGATGCCCATTCTTTTAGAAAATATTTAGGTGGTTGCGCGGGTAATATAGCCGTTGGAACTTCACGGCTTGGTTTAAAAACCATGATGTTTTCCTGTGTTGGTCAAGATGAAATGGGCGCCTTTTTAAAGCAGGAATTAAGCAAGGAAGGAGTGAATACTGATTTGCTGTATGAAACAGCTCACCATCTAACTGGACTGGTATTGTTAGGAGTTAAACCACCTCATGATTTTCCCCTGATATTTTACCGTAATCAGTGTGCTGATATGCAGTTAATGCCGGAGCAAATTTCCAAATCTGCTTTGGAGCAATCCAAAGCATTGTTAATTACTGGAACAGGTTTATCTACGGCCTCAATGCGAGAAACAACAGAGACGGTGATTCAGCTGGCCAGAACTGCTGAAACTTTAGTGATACTTGACCTGGATTATCGGCCTGTTCTTTGGGGATTAACTGCCTTGGGGAATGGTGAGACTCGTTATTGTCAAAGCCAGGAAGTAAGCAAAGCTTATCAGGAGGTACTTCCTTATTGCGATTTAATCGTTGGTACTGAAGAAGAAATTTGTATTGCAGGAGGGTACGATGATCTCGCCACTTCCTTAAATTACATCAGATCAGTCTCCACGGCACCTGTGGTAATTAAACTTGGTGAGCAGGGGGCATCAGTAGATTTTGGTGGTGGTATCCCGGTTTTAAAATCTCGACCTTTTCCAGTAGAGGTGCTTAATGTTCTGGGTGCCGGTGATGGGTTCATGTCGGGTTTATTGTCCGGCTTATTGCAAGGGAAATCCTGGGAAGAGGCAACGGCGTCAGGTAATGCTTGTGGGGCACTGGTTGTAACTCGGCATGGCTGTGCTCCTGCCATACCGTTCAAGGACGAGTTAGATTATTTCATCAAGGAGTACGATAGAGATCCCAATGTCTGGAACAGCAGCTATTTGATGCAAATGCATGACCAGAACCGGCAAGTGGAATCGTCTTCTTGCCTGATCAAAAATCCACAGAGTTTTATTAATGGCCTGAATCGTATCGTTAATATGGACCAAGCACATCATAATACGGGTATGAATTTTAGTTCAGTCAAACTCACCAGGGGTCAACAGTATTCGTTTGATGTTCATTATGAATTTGCCGCTTTATTGCTCACGGGGAAAGTACAATTTCAGTTTGATAATCAAATCATCCAGGCAGAGCGCTTTGATTATTTTTCTCAAGCTCCAGTGGTTTTGCATTGTGCATCTGGTGAAATTGCTTCAGTTGTAGCACAAAGTGATTGTGAAATTTTACTCATTGAAACACTAAACGATCGTTATTTTGCACCAGTACTTTTTGATGAATCCAATCTATTGGAACTGGATGACAGAGGAAAAAACATTCTGGATGATACTTCTTATCGTATTGTTAGAACGGTATTTGATAAACGAAACCGACCTGAATCAAATCTTGTTGTTGGAGAAATTATAACGTTTCAGGGTCGGTGGTCGAGTTATCCCTCTCATTATCATGATCAACCAGAAATATACCATTACCGTTTTTCTGAGCCGCAAGGCTATGCTTTTGGCGAACATGGTAAAGAAGTGTTGCGTATCGAACACAATGATACCTATCAAATAGCTGGTGGCCAGGAGCATGCTCATTGTGCAGCCCCGGGTTATGCGTTGTATACCCTATGGTTTATCCGTCATCTAAAAGATAATCCTTATGGCATGCCTACTTTTCGCAAGGAGCATGAGTGGACCAGGACAGAAAAAGCCAATCGAAGAGTGTGGAATGATAAATAAGATTCAGGAGTGCATGTAATGAAAGTCAGATTGACTATGGCTCAAGCTTTACTAAGGTTTTTAGCCAATCAATATGTGGTTATTGATGGTTCTGAGTATCGGTTTGTTAATGGAATAATGGGTATTTTTGGACATGGCAATGTGACCGGTCTGGGCGAAGCTCTGGAATATGCCGATTGTGGAATCACTTACTATCAAGGTCATAATGAACAGGGTATGGCACACGCTGCAACAGCTTTTGCCAAACAGAAAAATCGGTTGGGTATTATTGCCTGTACTTCGTCAATTGGTCCTGGTGCTACCAATATGATTACGGCAGCAGCCACAGCGACCACCAACCGCATTCCCTTGTTACTGTTGCCTGGTGATGTGTTCAGTTGCAGACAGCCCGATCCTGTTTTGCAGCAATTGGAAGTTCCTCATGATTACACCATTTCGGTGAATGATTGCTTTAAACCGGTGAGTAAATATTGGGACAGAATTACACGACCAGAACAGTTACTCACTGCGTGTATGAATGCGATGAGGGTATTAACCGATCCAATAGAAACCGGAGCTGTAACTTTATGCTTGCCTCAGGACGTACAGGCTGAATCCTATGAGTATGATCGTTCATTCTTTGACAAGCGGCTTTGGCACATCGAAAGAGAGCCCTTAAGTGATCGAGCACTTGCTGAGGCAATGCACGTTCTTGTGGCATCTAAAAAACCGCTTATTATCTCAGGTGGAGGAGTACATTACTCTTTGGCTACAGAGGTACTCTCTCAGTTTGCCTTGCGTCATGCGATTCCTGTAGCTGAAACGCAGGCTGGTAAAAGCAGTTTATCGAGCGACCATCCCATGAACGTTGGAGGGATAGGCGTAACCGGTTCGGAAGTCGCGAATATATTGGCCGCACAGGCTGATGTCATTTTAGTCATCGGATCGCGCTTGCAGGATTTTACTACCGCGTCAAAATGGGGGTTTAAGAACGGTAAGACTCAGTTGATTCATTTAAATGTATCTCGTCTTGATGCGATGAAAATGAACGCCTTGATGCTGAAAGGGGATGCTAAAACCGGATTGCAGCAGTTAGACAGAAGCCTAGGGGACTATCAAAGCCCTGCAGACTATCAACGATTAATTCAGCAGTTTAAATCAGAATGGGAACAGGAAATGCACCGTGTGTGTACACCTCCTGATTCAGTCAGTAAAGGCTTGCATCAAACCGCTGTATTGGCTGAATTGAATCGTTTTGCATCGAAAGACGATGTGGTTATCTGTGCGGCTGGCAGTTTACCTGGTGATTTGCATCGACTATGGAAATCAAAACAATCGAAAGATTATCATTTGGAATATGCTTATTCGTGTATGGGTTATGAAGTTGCTGCAGGATTGGGTGTTAAACTCGCTAAAGAAAACGCACCGGGTGAAGTTTATGTATTGGTAGGTGATGGTAGCTTTATTATGATGCATTCCGAGTTGGTAACCTGTATTCAGGAGCAAAAGAAAATTACGATTATTCTTTTTGATAATCATGGTTTTCAGTGCATCAGAAATTTACAAGAGGGTAATGGAAGTAATGGGTTTGGTACTGAATTTCGGTACAGAAACCTGGAAACCAACCGCTTAACAGGTCAATATCTGCCTATAGATTTTTGTCAATATGCTGCAGCTCTGGGTGCTAAAACGTATTTTGCGGATTCATACCAGCAGCTGGCGGAGTCCTTAAAAAAAGCCAAAGATGATTCGGTTGCAAATGTTATTGTTTTGCCTGTGTTGCCAAAGACTATGAGTCAAGGATATCAAACCTGGTGGCGAGTTGGGGTTGCGGAAGTTTCCAGCTCAGATGCAGTCACTAAAGCATATCAACAAATGAATGAACAGCTTGAGCACGTCAGACTCTATTAATATTGACGCATGAAATTGGGAGATTGCAATTGAACAATGCTCATTTCTAAAAGCTATGGCTGGTCGACACAGGCAGCTTGTTGATAAGTTGTCTGTGAAAAAAGAGTACCAGTCTGAGATTAGACCTTTAGTATTAAGGAATACACTATGAATATTAAATTAGGCATTGCTCCCATTAACTGGTGTAATGATGATGATCCCAATTTAGGTAAAGACATCAGCTTTGAACAGTGCATCAGGGAAATGGCCCTGGCTGGGTATGTTGGTACCGAATTGGGTAATAAATATCCTCGGGACATTACAGTTTTAAGAGAGGCATTAGGAGCGCAAGGTCTTCAATTATCCAGTGCATGGTTCAGTACCTTTTTTACTGAGCCCAGCCAATACCAAAGTACTTTATCCCGATTTATGGATCATATGAGCTTCATGCGGGCAATGGGGGCATCTTATATTAATGTGTGTGAATGTGGGCATGCAATTCAGGGAACAGAACAAGCAATAATCAGCCCTTATAAACCCGAGTTCAGTCAGGAGCAGTGGGGGCATTTAATTAATGGGCTTCATGCCTTGGGCAGAATAGCTTATGACTTTAATATGACCATTGTTTATCATTATCACGCAGGAACTGGTGTGTATCATGAGCATGAAATTGATTATCTGATGCAGAATACCAGTCCACAACTCCTTTCTCTATTACTGGATACTGGTCATGCTGCTTTCGCGGGGATTGATCCATTAAATTTAATCGCAAAATATGGGGACAGGATTCGTTACGTCCATCTTAAGGACATACGCTCGGAAGTATTAAAACAAACAGAACAACAGCAATTATCCTTTATGGATGCAGTGCGGGCTGGGGTATTTACCGTTCCCGGCGATGGAGCTATAGATTTTAACTCGGTTTTTAAGGCACTGAAGCAGGCTCAATATGAAGGATGGATGATCGTTGAGGCCGAGCAGGATCCTGGTAAAGCACCACCTTTGGAATACGCTAGAAAAGCTTTTGACTATTTAAGCGCGATCCTATAATTTAATCCTGTACTAATATTATGGAGTGTTGGCAATTCATCAAATCATTCCCAATGTCTGGTGACTTTTGGAATTAAGTGAAGCGTTGTCAACAAATGGTGTTATTCAATGAATCTGGAGGATAGGGATGCCCCCGTTAGATAAAATAATTCACTCAGCCATGGCTGCATTTTTTGTTCTGTCTACCTCAAATAATGCTATGGCAGATACCACAGATCCCGCTTCCGCTACTGAAAAATGCTACGGAATCGTCAAGACAGGGATGAATGATTGCGCGACTGCTACGGCATCTTGTGCGGGTTCCGCAACGAAAGACAACCAAAAAGACGCTTTTTTGCTCATGCCAAAAGGGTTGTGCGAAAAAATTGTTGGTGGTTCCCTTGAAGCTGGAAAATAGACTACACTCAGTCTACTCATAACTGTTCATAAGGAAATGCATATGAAACGATCATTCTCAACTTTAATCTTATCCATTATGACCATGTGGTCATGTTCCAACATGGCTTTTTCAGCACCAGAGGCGTTTACTCTGGATAATCAACACACCTATATTCTCTGGACTATTAACCATTTAGGTTTTTCCAGTCAGGCAGGTAAATGGTATGCCAGTGGCGATCTTGTACTTGATAAAGATCATCCAGATCAAAGTAAAGTGAATGTGACGGTTAATGTGGCGGATGTTGTCACGGGTATTCCTGAATTAGACAAACACTTGAAAGGGAAATTATTCTTCGACGTGGCTCAATTTCCCAAAGCAACCTTTGTAAGTAATAAAGTGGATGTATTAAGTGATAAAACAGCAAAAGTAGAGGGCACATTGACTTTACACGGTGTAAGTAAACCACTGACTCTTGATGTGACTCTTAATAAAGTGGGCGTGAATCCGATTAACAATAAAAATACGGTAGGATTTACTGCAACTGGAACGATAAAACGTTCTGATTTTGGTATGGATACCTTGCTTCCCAATCTGGGTGATGAAGTGACTCTGCAAATAGGGGCTGAAGCGTATCAGGATAAAAAATAAGGGATCGTCATGCACATTAAAAACAGCAGCTCAGGTTTTGGAATCGTTGCCATCTCTTTACATTGGGTTATTGCAATTCTGATGATTGGATTATTGATTTTGGGTTTGTATATGGTCAATCTTCCCATTAGTCTCGATAAACTAAAGCTCTATGGGTGGCATAAAGAATTTGGTTTTCTGGTGCTGTTTTTGGCGATATTAAGAATCATTTGGCGTTTGAGCAATCAAATGCCAGAGCTGGCTTTGCCTCTATTGGAAAAAATAGCTGCACGATGCATGCATTGGGCTTTTTATGGTTTTATGTTTGCCATGCCCATCAGCGGTTGGCTTATTACTTCTTCAGCTGGATTACCTGCCTCGTTCTTTGGTTTGTTTACCTTGCCAAATCTTGTTGCACCAAACGAACAGAATAGACTGTTGTTTGAATGGATACACGAATGGCTTGGGTATGCTCTTATTTTGGCAATCATGCTGCATACCGCTGCAGCCTTAAAGCACCATTTTATTAACAAGGATGACATATTAAGGAGAATGTTGCCATGAAATCAGGCTTTTACTGGATTTTCGGTTTATTATTGGTTTGTTTCTCATATACTGTGACCTCAGCAACATCACCTCAATGGGACATCATACCTGAAGAAAGTGAGCTAACCTTTACTGGTACGCAAAATAACGCACCAGTTACAGGTTCATTTAAAAAATTTAGCGGTGAAATTTTCGTTGATCCTGAACATTATAAAGCAAGTTCAATTCATATAGTCATTGATATGACATCAATTACAGCTTCTTATGCGGATATTACAACAACCCTGGAAGCTCCGGATTGGTTTGATGTAAAAGCGTTCCCGAAGGCGGAATTTAAGGCGACCCAATTTAATAAAATTGGCGAAAAAACTTATGAGGCAGATGGTATTCTTACGATAAGGGATAAGTCAGCACCAGTTACTTTAACATTTACTGCGGAAGAGTCTCCCAAGAATCATGCTTTGGTGAATGGCACTGCGTCTATTAAGCGAAGTACTTTTGGTGTTGGTCAAGGTGAATGGGCCAGTACTGATGCAATCAAAGATGAAGTAACGGTGGCATTTAAAATAACTGCTAATCGTAAAAATTAGGGTATCCTTTGTATAATGGCATTGAAAGAACTGTTCTTTCACCCAGTCAAGCCCAAAGCCCATATTAGCGCAATGCTAGATGGGCTTTGGAGCCTTAAAATCCGTATCCATGAACCCTTCACTATAAGTCATTAGCTTAGCTATACCAGAGATTTTTTTCTCTTTACTGAAAAAGCTCGATTATAACCTATACTTTTTTATATAAAATTCAGTCAGTTCAAGAATCAATGAAGTACAACAGGGACTTGTTGACATGAGGCGTATTGTTTTCTGTATTTTTTTTTGTGTTTGCATCTGTCAAAATGGATGGACTGGAAAAAGGGTTCCTGAACTTCATGACTTATATCGTATTGCTGATGTAAGAGAGCCAGATGTATCTCCAGATGGCCAGTGGGTGGCCTACAGCGTCAGTCAATTAAATGAGGATACAGATTCGTCATTTAGTAACATATGGCGAGTATCTCTCGATGGACAACATATCGAGCAACTGACCCGTTCACAAGAAGAAACCAATTCTCTTCCCAAATGGAGTCCAGATGGTACCTGGCTAGCCTATCTTTCGGATGCCGGAGAGCAAAATACCACACAAATCTGGCTCATGCCTGCGAAGGGAGGAAAGGGCCATCAATTAACTCATACTCAAGGTGAAATCAGCGATTTTGTTTGGTCACCTGATTCAAAGAGCATCGCTTTTATTGGTAATGAAACAGACAATTCAGATGATGAATTAGTGGACAAGCCGATTGTGGTAAACCGATTTCAATTTAAAGCCGATGGAAGCGGTTATCTGACTGATATTTATGATCATTTGTATCGGGTTGATATTGCTGATGGTCGAATTACGATGCTGACTTCTGGTGAACACGATGAATATCTACCCGCCTGGTCTCCCGACGGTAAATACATTGCGTATGTTACAAAACGAGGCAAAGATGCTGACAGACATTTAAATTATGATATTTATATTATTGAACCGATCGCGCATGCCAAGGAAAAACAGCTGACTCATTATATGGGGAGTGATATGGACCCTGATTTGGAGTCCAACTTATCATGGAGTCCGGACAGCACTAAGATTGCATACTTACGCAGTAAAGAAGATAAATGGATTTATTATTCGCCAACGCAACTGGCTGTGGTTCGTGTCTCGGATGGCAGTGAATCGATCATTGCGCCGATGGATAAATGGTTCTATAAGCCTAAATGGTCACCTGATGGATTAAGTATTTATGTCTTAATTGAGGAAAGTAGAACTACGTCACTGAATAAAATTGACAGTGCAACCGGTCAGATTACTCGGATAACCGATGGACCACGAACTGATATGGATTTTGTATTAGAAACAAATCAGATTATTGTGTTAAGTACGGATGATGTACATCCTGCGGAATTGTTTTTGACAGCTACCCCTTTGATTCCCTTAACTCAGCACAATAAAAAACTCTTGGATGAAGTACAATTTCAACCTGCAGAGGACATACAATTCAAAAGTTTTGATGGAACCCTGATTCAAGGGTTATTGGTGAAGCCCATTCAGTATCAGAATGGAAAGATTTATCCGGCACTTTTAAATCTTCATGGTGGGCCTGTCTATCAATTCAGCCATGAATTCAATTTTGAATTTCAATGGTTTGCTGCCAATGGTTATGTGGTTATTGCCCCCAATCCTCGGGGTAGTTCTGGAAGGGGTTTTGATTTTGCCAAAGCCATCTATGCTGATTGGGGTAATCTTGATGTTAAAGATGTTTTGGCAGCTGTAGATTATACCGTTTCTTTGGGAGTTGCTGATCCAGCGCGATTGGCAGTCGGTGGCTGGAGTTATGGGGGAATACTGACTGATTATGTCATAGCCAGTGACACTCGGTTTAAAGCTGCATTTTCTGGTGCAGGATCAGCTAATGTTTTATCAGGTTATGGGGCTGATCAATACAGCCTTGAATATGAATTGGAACTAGGAAAACCATGGGAACACCCCGATTTATATATGAAATTAAGTTATCCATTTATGAAGTCGTATCGCATTAAAACCGCTACCTTGTTTTTATGCGCTCAGCTGGATTTTAACGTACCTTGCCAAGGTTCAGAGCAATTGTATCAGGCATTGAAATCATTAAACATACCTACACAATTAGTGATTTATCCGAATGAATATCACTCCTTGTCTGTCCCCAGTTATTTGGTAGACAGACTGCAACGCTATACAGATTGGATGAACAAATATCTGAAATAAAGATCAACCAAATCATGAAGTTGCTTCGTGATGAATACGCAAAAAAATGCAAACTGTTCTAGACTTTAAATACTGACAGGGATTGTGAGTATTGATATGGAAGAACTAAAAAATAATTATCATGAATTGGTCAAAACAGAATCTAATGTTCCCCTTCATCACATTTTACCGACATTATTCGAAGAGCATGTGGCTCACAGTCCGTATCATACCGCGCTTATACTAAATGACGAAAAAATGACTTATTCAGAGTTGAATGCAAAAGCAAATCAACTGGCACATCATTTGCGTCAACTCTCGGGCAATAAAAAAATGATGGTTGCCTTATGTATGAAACCTTCTTTTGATTTGTTCATCAGTATTTTGGGCATACTCAAAGCAGGCAGTACTTATATTCCTTTGGATCCTGATAATCCTGTTTCACGTATCCGATTCATTTTGGAAGATACTAAAGCAGACGTGATATTGACTCAGTCTACCGAGCTAAAACTCTTTGACTCCATTAAATCCTGTATATGGTGTTTTGACAATCAGCGTTCTGAATTAAGTCATTATTCGATAAACAATCCAATCGCTCTTAATCAACCTGATGATTTAGCTTATATAATTTATACTTCTGGTTCTACCGGAACCCCTAAAGGTGTCATGATTACTCACAGAAACGTCCTGTACTTTATTCACTGGTTCAGTAAGGCGCTGGCTGTGCATCAAGATGATGTGTTTGATTTTTCATCGTCGGTTTCTTTTGATTTTGCAGTGGCAACGACTCTTTTTCCCATGATGCAAGGGGCACGAATAGTCATATGTCCTACTGAAACAAAAAAAGATCCCTATTTGTATATGAACTTTTTAGAGCAGAATCAAGTAACCATAATTAAATCAACTCCGGGGCATTTTAGGAATTTAAAGGAAGCCGTTTTAAGTGAAAAAAAACACTTGTCGTTAAAATATATCGTATTCGGTGGCGATTCGCTTTTTGCTAAAGATCTTGAAGATTGGCTGCATCAATTTCCCGATCATATTATGTTTTGCGAATATGGGCCTACCGAAGCAACGGTAGCGACTTCATGGATCAAAATCGATAAAAATAATATTGATCAGTATAAAGATAAAATACCCATTGGTTGGCCTGCATTAAACACACAATTATATATACTGAATGACCATTTAAACCCGGTACCTCCAGGAGAAATTGCCGAGTTGTATATTGGTGGTAAAGGTATTGCAAAAGGGTATTTCAATCGTAAAGAGAGTACGGAACAGAACTTCATTCGCGATCCCTTTAGTGATAAGAGTTCCGATCGCCTGTATAAAACTGGTGATTTCTGTCGTTTTTTACCCGATGGAAGTATTGAGTTTGTCGAGCGTAGGGATAATCAAGTCAAGATTCGAGGTTTTAGAATCCAGACTGAAGAAATCGAATCCTGTCTGATGAATTACCCAGGGATGAAGGAAGTGGCGGTTCTTGCCAAAACCTGGGACAGTGCGCCATTTGCTGAAAAACAATTAATTGCCTATTGCGTACCGCAACAGGGAGTTTGGTTCAACCAGAATGAGCTGCGCACGTTTTTGGCTACACAACTACCAGAATATATGGTTCCCTCTTTTTATAAGTTTTTAGAAGTTCTTCCTCTAACATCCAACGGTAAAATCGATCGCCCAAAACTCCCAGTGCCACATTCATGGGCGCAGGATAAGAAGCCCTTTTTAGGCACAGAGTTAGAGTTCGTCCTTAAAGCGATTTGGGAGCAGGGACTCCATATACCGAATATTCATATTGATGATGATTTTTTTGATTTGGGTGGTAATTCTTTGGCCGCAGCCCGTATTCTTACCAAAATTCGATCCACTTTAAAAAAAGATATTTGGTTGAAGGATGTTTATAGTGCTCCAACCATCACTGAATTAGCTAAAAGGATTGAAAAAGCACCCATCATTGGTGAGGCAGAGTCCACTGCGCCGGATACGGGAACAGATTATCACGTCATTCCTTTAAGCGAATTACAGTTTTTATTTTGGCTCATGAGAGCATTCTATCCGAAAGCAAAGATACTTAATATTATTGACAGAAAACGGTTTCGAGGTTCACTCGATATAAATTGTATCAATACTGCAATAGAACGTGTTTGTAAAACGGATCCAATCTTGAGCTATCGTATTCACCGTTTTGCTCCCATTCAGAAAGAGCAACAATTGCCTCCGCCTCAAGTAGAAGTCATTGATATTGGCGATTTGTCTTTAGAGCAGCAAGAAGCACAATTAAGTAAGTCTCTTGATGTGTTACAACACTGTTCCTGGAAAAAGGATAATCACTTATTCAGGCTTAGATTATTTCAATTGGGAGGAGAGTGTTTTGAACTACAAATCGCTCTTTCGCATCTAATCAGTGACGAAGTTTCTCCGGGAATATTCTGGAGTAACATGTCCAATTATTATTTGGCCTCTTTGCATCATAAAGAAGTGGCCTTGTATTCTGACAGAAGACAGTTCAAAGATTATGTCGTAAAGGATATTCATAGAGCGCAAAATGACTTGAGAAAAAATATGAATTTCTGGGAGCAGTATTTGGCGGATGTGCCATATCTATGTTTCCCGGAAGAGCACATCATTAAAAAAGGTAAGGCGGTCAATACCTGTTATTTTACCATTTCTGACGAAATGGTTGGCCAATTAGAAGCATACTGTTCCAAGCATCGTTTGTGTCTTACGGATAGTTTGGCGGCCGCGGCTTCTGTTTGTGTCAAGCCTTATGTACTGCATAACGAAAACCAATTGATTGCTATCAATCTTGTAAAATCAACTCGTGATAATGAAGAGTACGATCGATCTATAGGTCTTTTTGTTCGTTCTGATATTCTCAGACTTGATTTAAGTCATGCTTCAGATTTTCTGTATTTATCTCAAGAGGTACAACAATCCATTACTGCTTCATCTCCTTATCAATCGTGTCCCATCATCGTCAAGCTGGGATTTTTATTAAAAAAGGGATGGAAAAACAACAAAATCAGCACTGCATTGACTGGTGGTTTATCCAGAATTTATTCGCGATTGTTCTCAAAGTATCGATTGGACTATCGCATATTAAGTATGTTTTTTAAGGTGTTTATTGCCAGTAAAAAAAATTGTTTTTTTATTAATCTTAATATTATGAATAATTTTATTTCAAATGCAAAAGGTACGCCATTGTTTGCTTTAGATTTAGTCCCAGTAAAAACACATCAAGGCGATAGAATGGTGGAGAAAAACATTTTAAACATCTGGTTCGAACGAGATAATGATAATAATGCCCAACTCATTGTCTCAGGTAATCTTAAAACCGCTTTTATTGAGGGCCTGGGGAAGGATATTATCCAGACTATCTCCCAAATTAAAGTGTAAATGTCTATTTAAATGGTTAGTGCCGTTAAAACGCGGCGCTTCCCTTTAAACGGTGCTCTGCCGTGCATGGCGAGAATATTATCCAATACCATTACATCTCCTTGTCTCCATGGGTAAGCAACCGTTTTTTTGTCTAATACGTCGAGAATATGATATAGGTAAGGACGCGGAATGGGACTGTCGTCTCCAAATCGTATTTCATGCAGTGAAGTAGAAGGGCGACAGTAAAGAATCTTTGTTCCTATATAATTGAGTAAACCCAATAACCTGGGATTGAAATCAAAGAGATGAGCTTGATTGAACCATACCGTGTCCTGGGTGATGGGATGCGTCATTACTGCCGGTCTATTTTGTTTTAATTTAATCCAATCAGAGGGTAACCACTGGAAGGATACTTCATTCGTTCGACAGATGTCTTCGACCTCTGATTTATCGTGTGTTTCAAACACCTCCATCCAGGATTTATGCGAACGAGCAAATCGATTAAGTGTCATCATTAATCTGTCTTTGTAATAGTAGTGTGATACATAGTTTAAGCCCTTTTCTTGAAAACACTGGATAACTTCAGGACAGAGACTCTGATAAACTTCTCGGGCATCAGCAATAATGGTCTCTCCTCTATGGCTTGGTGCAATTTGGCAATAAAAGTAAATGTGTTTGGGGAATTTTTTAATATAAGAAAGCTCTTGATGTAAAGGGAGATGAAATCCTGATGGAGTTTCCGTTGAGGTGTATACAGTGTCTTTTATCTTATCACGAGGACTGTCACCCAATAGATAGTTTACGCAAGTACCCAGTTTAAGCGATTTAATAAAATCAGAAAACTGATCCGGTGCATTGAATGGAAAGCCCCGAAAAAGTAATGCACTATTCTTAAGAAGTAGTTGTTCAATAATTGGCTTATTGTTTTGAACCTCTTCAATTAACTTCTCAAATGTAAAATGTTTCCTGGGAGTAATAAGTGTTGGAAAGGATTCTTCGATCTGAAATGCGTTCATTGAATTAGTCCCTTTTTCATTTTTTTTGTAATCATTTAATGTGGATCAAAAATATCCATATATTAAAGAATATCGTGCTAGAAGATTTTTGTCATGTACAGAAAACAAAATTAATAATGTGTGTATATAAAACCCATATTGCTATATAATAAAACTATACACCACTCATAGGTCTATAATTTAATTAACACAGTGAGGGGTAGCAGCATGTCCAATCCAGGAACTACAGAATCTTTGGAAGGTGAAGCTCAATCTGATCTCGAGGTACATTCGACTGACCCGGTTGATGCTGTTCCAATTGTTGATCCCTTATCAGTCAAAATTAACAGGGCTAGAAACTCGCTACTCCAATCTTTGCAAAATCAATTAGAAACCTGTCTGGCTGAACAATTAAAACCGGAACAAGCTGGTGTGCCTTTTGTGCGTATAGAAGACGATCCTGCTCAAATCGCCGCTATTAAAAAGGTTATTAATGCTCTGTATCATGCTGAGGAAGCTTTTAAAATCTGGGAAACTACAGATAACTCGAGCTTAAGAGCCAAGATAACAGGGGCGAAACAACATTATCAAGCTATAACGCAGGTATATAAGTCACTGGCCTCTCTGAATGATGCAACCCCTGAAATACAAGCGATCATTGCTGACAATTACAGTCTAATTGAACCGGTAATTACTGCAACTTATGATGCAATCAAAAGTTCGGGTTGGGTGAGTGAATTTGCTGAGATGGAAGTCACTGAGCAAGCAAGTTATCTCATCAATCAAGGTACTGAGTTGATAGGGCCCGTACCAACAGATACAGGAACGAAACCCAATCCACTTTTAGATGCATTTTCCAAATTAAATCGACTAATGAATGTTGCATCTGATTCTAAAAAGTCAGAGTTATCTCCAGAGTTAAAGCAACAAAGAGCACAAGAATTTATTTCCTTGTTAAACGACCTTGAAGGGAATTTATTTATTCAAAAATTAAGTGCAAAAAGTCTGGCTGAATCCAACGCAATTAATGGTTTACTTGGGTGGTTAAAAACTGTTCAAGAGAATGAGTTTGAATTTACCCGAGACTCGATACAAAAATATATCTCCTGGTCAAATCAGTATTTAGGTCCATTCATTCTGGCTGTTGATCAGTTTGAGCGTCAGAGCTATTTGAAATCAGGCTTGCTCAGCTCCGCTTTATGTGAGTCAGCTGACCGCCTTGCAAAGGAGATTAACAAGCAGCTTTCCGAATCTACTCTTGATATTGATGAACGAATTCAGACTATGGATTCTTTAAAACCAATTAGAGAGCACAGCATTCAAAGCAGTCAAATTGAAAATTTACAGGCTATTGCTACAGCAAGTAATCATATTGAATCCATTGGGCGCTTTTTTAACCTGTTGGAACAGTACAAGGGAAAATCATTTGCCGATATTTTAGAAGCTGATCGGGTTGAATTAAGACAAATTTATCCCGACATTCAATTCGCCTTGGCCCATTCCAATCTGGATCTCGAAAACAAACTCACTAATGTACTCAATATGGCAGGTCCCACATCTTCCTCATCTTCATGGTGGAGTTTGGCTGCAGGAGCAGTCAATTATGTAAGTGGATTTGTCAAAAGAGGGGAGATCGATAGTTTGTTTCTTCAGGAAGTGCCAATGCACCAATTTTATGTGGAGAAAATTCAGGCTGAGCATTTAAAATTCACTATTGCTGAATCAGCGCGGGCTAAATTGGATGAACAAGCTGGATTAACAGATCAAACTACTCTGGATGAGCGAGTGCAGAATCGAAGTCAAGCCCTACGACAGTACGTAAAACAACCTGCTGCAAAAGAACAGGTTCATCCTGGAGATCTCATTCCTGTCAAGGCGACTTCGTTAAACAATTTACGCGGTAATATCACCTATCTGCAAGAATTGCATTTATCAGAAAAAGTCGCAGAGGTCCGAACAAACATCAGAACATTATTGAGTCGTCATCTCCCTGATGGGAATAATACCTATTTTACCGGGCAACCTCCATACAGGATTGATAACAATGAACCCGAAGTTGTTGTTCATATTAAAAAGCTTGAAAATGAATTGCTAAATTTGCAGAATTCTCTGTTGAATTTTGAAAGTGCTAACAGTAATTTTGGTGTTATAAGCCAAGCAAAGTTATTTATTGCAATTGCCAAATCAAGTTATCAGTTAAAATATACTTTAACTGCACTGTCACCTGCAGCTCGAAGCACCTTGGCGCCTGTTATCAGTGAAATTACAGCGTTTAGTACAGTTTTATCGGGTCTCAACTACCGATCTTCGGATATGTCTGATGCGGGAAGATTACAACAATTAGAACTATCTACAAATCCTTCTGCTGAGGAGAGTGCCGCTAACACAACAGCCCAAGAGGAAACTACAGTTGAGGAAATAACGGAGGAGTTAGCAACAGTCGAGGCAGCACCAGTTGACGTATCGACAGTTGAAGTAACTCCACCGGGTTTTGTGGATTATGCAAAGCAAATTGCTGAAGCGAGATCACAATTTTTGGCTCACCTTCAGTCTTCGTTAACAGCCCCTTTGGCTCGTTTTTTAGTTCCTCAATCCGATGGAGTTCCATTTGTTAATTTTGATCAAGAACCGCCCCAGATAGTTGCAATAAAAAGAGTAATAAACAGTATGTACTATGCAGAGTCAGCGATGCAGGTCGTTAATAAAATGAATACAGGCTCTGTTTCAACTATAGATAAAATGGTTTTGGCTCATCAAGGCATGGTGGCGGTTTCTCATATTTACAAGTCAGTAGAACTGTTACGTAATGCAACTCCAGAAGTCAGCAGGCTACTTAAAAATAATTATGATTTCATTGAGCCTATGATAAAAGGAGCTGAGAATCTCGTTAAAAATACAGGCTGGATAAATCAATTTACCCTTCAAGGCACCGCTAAAAGCGTAGGTAGTTATATAGGGCGAGGTCTTAATTTATTCCAATCAGATGGTGTTCATGTATCTGATTCCTCTTCTTTGGTTAACTTGTTTTCTGAAGTCCCATTAATGTTAAACTCCTTGTCAAGAGCATTGGATCCCAACATCATTAGAGATGAAAGTAAAGTTAAAATAACTCAATATCAAATTGATTCAATTACCCTGATAGCCGAGAAGTTATTTGAAAAAAAAGGTACATTTTTCAATTATGTTCGAGGCACACATGCCTTGATTTCGTTCATTGAATTGTTTAAAAAAATCAATAATGAAGGCAACAAGCTGCAAAAGAAAACGCTAGAAGCATATCAACAATGGATGGAGCGCGAGTATCCGCAACTTATTTCATTAATTGATGAGTTAGAGGTTCGAAATTATTTAAATTCAGGTCTTCTTTCATCGGCTATCGTGACAGAAATCAATGCCATTAATCGTAAACTCAATGAACAAATTGTATCGATGGATGATCCCAATCTTAACATGATTCCTCTTTCTTCTGATTTATCCAGTAAGAGGGATGCCAATCTCCAAAAAATTAAAGAACAGATTTGGATGGATCAATTTCACAATGAAGAGCAGAAACTCAGTGCTCGCACATTTTTTGACATCCTTCAACAATACAAAGAGGGCTTACTGAGTGATCTTAAGACAGAAGATCTCGCCCAATTAAGATTAGCATTTGCTCCTGTTCAAGAAGCAATGTCCCATATAAACACCGAGTTATCTAATGCGTTGGTCAATGGACTCAATCAACTTGAAAGCCCCCAGGCAGAAGGGGCTGAGAAAATACAACTAACCGTGAGCCAATTATTGAATCAAGAGCCATTGGTTCATCAATATCTGGAGGAGCAGAGTAAATTACATGAATTAAATATTCAGGTTATCGACGAAGCGAGAATTCAATTAAGACCTGATGCGTTGCCAGAGGAGCTTCTTCAATCTGACACAGAACTAAGATTTAAAACACAGGAGCGTTTTATTCTTGAGCAATCCAGCCGTAGATTGCTAGGACCTGGTGAATTAATATCAACTCAATCATCGTCAACTAATTCAGCACGCGGTATGTTTTCATCTGTGCAGGAGTTGAAGTTGTCCTCATATGCCCGGTTGATTAAAGAACAGTTTCATCAAATCACGAAAAATCAGATGTCGCCCCATGTGTTAAACTATTTGGTTAAGCCTGATGAACAGCCTTTACACGACATCGGCGAGAACGACCCCGCTATGGTTCGTCAGATTAAAATGATAGACAATGGTTTATATCATTTAGAGCAAGCCTTAAATCGATTTGAGCAATTGAGTTACACTGACAGCCTGGTTTCTCAGCTTAAAAAAATTATGGAGATACAGAACGAGATCAATCAACTTAAGAGTGTATTGAGTGATGTTTCTCCAGAGATAAAAGCGCATTATGGAAAGTTAATTACCCAAATAGTTGGTTTTAGTTCAGTAGTGCAAAACATTGAGTACGATCAAGAAGACACTGCGGAATTACGAGATGTGTTAAAGCGTGCAAAAGTGGAAATATTAAGACCTGCTGATTTGAATGACCCACCAATACCTGTTGAACCAAATGAACAGGAACATCCAACCGAAGAGGTTGCTGAAGGAAGTTCAACAGCGGTACGAGGAATCAAGTTGGGACTTAAATATTTGCATTCCGCATCACCTAAATTAGAAAATGCCAGAGTCTACTTGCTTAACCGATATCCTTATTTTTTTAATGCACAACAGGAGACGCTCAGGGGCTTTTCTCGAGAACAGCTCGCAGATCCGGAGTTCATGCAGAATGAGGTGACTCGTTTAAATCAACTTTTGAATAACAATTCACTTATATCCAGGAAAAATTACAGTGTATTTAAGGAGTTATCAAAGCAATTATTCAGAGTCGGTGCACAGTCTGGTGAAATTGCCGGAATGATGAATGCACTGGTGACTCTTGAGTACAGAACAATAAAAGAAGTTGCTTATAAAGAATACATACAAAAACTATCTCAAACGGAAGATCTTTTAGGCTTAAAACCAGGAGCCTTAATGAATCAGGGAATCGCAGTAGTTGATGAGTTTTTTTTATCTTCTGCCCTGGAATTGGATATGATTTTTGAGGACAAGCTTGCGTTAGTAGATGAAGCCTACTTCCTTAATGTTCTTTTAGAGCAAACTCAACAGGAACTGGATGACCTTGAGATGAAATTGAAACTAATGCCTTCACATCCTGACTTTGAAATGCTTATTGCAATTAAAAAAGATAAAATTGCATTTCTAAATGAACAGATTAAATCGTTTGAAGCCAAAGATCTCAAGGATGTAGTCGAGCTATTAGTTGATGATCAATTTGAAGTTGAGTTAAGGAAAATACTGGCTAGCTCATTTTTAGATAAACCCATAATTCAGCAATATGAACAGGCTATCAGAGCATTTTATAATACGAATAAAGAGTCCATTATGGCTGCCAGTGATATTGGAACTGAACTTGCTCAAAGCTTGCATGAATTTAATGAGAATTCTGTAAAACCCTACAGGATCGTGTATCAGGGCCATTTTAGACTCAGTAAATTTGCTGACCGTTTACCTGCCGAAAACCAAAATGTAAAAGATTATATAAACGGCATAACTCGTGTTTTGGAAAATGGAGAGTCTCCTATAGAGGAGCGGGCTGATTTGGTTAAATCCTTACCTTCTAACTCGACTTTTGTTGATACTATAGGCTCTGCAGTAGAGGGTGAAAACTTCCTGCTTAAGTTTAAGCGTTTTGTCCAAAGGGTAGTGTCCTCCGTTAGCGAAAGCCTGGTCACTGGAGCCAACATAATCTCAACTTACCGTGAGATAAAATTGGAACAACAAATGAGGCATATTGAAAAATCACTGTCTTTTAAAGCTGGCTTGGTGGATATGAAAAATGGTGCAGTTGAGCCAGCGTCAGAATTAACCTCAGAGCACGAAGAGAATGTTGAGGCCAATGATGAGCCTCAAAATAATTCTAATTACAGTACGAGGTAACCTTGTAATACTTTCGAGATCAGTCATCTGGTCTTTTATAGAAAGAGAGAAAAAATACCCATAACAAGGAAAATACCCGCTGCGAAATAATGCACCAGCATTAGAGGGACTTTAGTAGCAAACCTGTTACCTATATAAACAGCCGGAACGTCCGCCAATAACATCCCCAAGGTAGTTCCTGCAATAACTAATAATGGTGCGCTGTAATGAGCGGTTAGTGCAACGGTTGCAATCTGGGTTTTATCTCCCATTTCTGCGAGAAAAAAGGTAAGAAAGGTCGCACCGAATACCCCCAGGCTATGCCCCAAATGCGTTTCATTTTCTTCAATTTTATCGGGTATTAGTGTCCAAATGGCCATAGCAATAAACGACAGGCCGAGTATCCAGCGTAGTATTACCGGATCAACTAAATGAGTAATCCACATACCTACCGCTCCCGCCAGTCCATGATTAATTAGGGTTGCAAGCAGAATACCAAGAATTATGGGAAGAGGTTTTTGGAAACGTGATGCTAATATCAAGGCAAGTAATTGAGTTTTGTCGCCGATTTCAGCCAAAGCAACGACACCAATTGATACAAATAACGCGTCCATTTATAAATTCTTATCGATTTAAAAAATTCATTATAATGACTTTAGGTTATAAAAGTGAATTATCATCACCTTAATTGTTCCATTTCCGGATAAAATCAGAAAAGAGTATATAATTAGAATATTGTTTGGTAGTAATTAATCACCCGATTATGGAGATGAGTATGATTAATCCACTGCATTATAAGCCTAAAGGCGATAAGAAAAACTCCGACTATTTTGATGAATACAAAGTTAAAATTTATGAACGACGAATCGCTTCCGGACTAGAGGAATTATTTGGCGATATGTGCGCCGTTGTTATTCAGGTGCAAACAGGTGATGCAATAAAGTATCTGACCGAGCTGTACTCGATGACTCCATATCGTTATGCAAAGAGTTATATTAGCGACACTCATAAAATATATTGTTTAATCAATACAAAACAATCCCCTGCATTGCTGGTTTTAGAGCCGCTTGACCCAAATTTTAAAGATGATATTACTCGCTTTAATAAAATGTATCCCAATTCGCGAGAAAAATTTAATGCCCGTTACGTGGGTGAAATTTATCAATGCAAGAATAAGAAAGAAACCCTCAATATATTAGGTTCTCATGGTTTTAGGTTTCATGATGCAGCACATGCTGAAAACAAATTTTATTGCAATAAACACATGGTTTTTACACGCATGTCTGATTTTACCTACAATAGTGTTGGGTACATTGAAAACTCTATTTTTGACCTGGATAATTTAGAATTAGGTCAGCGCTTTTATTTAACAAAAAAGCAGGAACACATTTTAAATGAAGCGGATCAGATGAGTCAGGATAATGGCACAAAAGGATTGCTCAAAGGCATAGATCATATGGCAACACGTATTTTGGCCGGGGAGAGAGAGGATGCCATATTGGAGTTTTTGTGCCTTTCAAAATATTATTTTTGGGGTGCCTATAATATCGCTGATATGAATTCCTCAACAAATGTCAATCGTATTCCTCATGGAGATGACATCAGATCACCAGCCAAGGTGTTTACTGCAAATAACATATCGTTTATGGTGAATTCTTTTAAAAATTTACCTATGCCTACAGAAACTTTTGTTCTTAATTATGGCAGAAGAATGCATCACATTGCTTATGAGGTAGTTGATGGTGATCATCCTTCAGGTAAAAAAAATATTGATTATGTCATTGAAACTTTGCGTGATGAAATGGACATTAAATTTTTAGCTCAGGTTTTTGGTGCATGCACCGATTCACCTGATTTAAAACAGATATTCTCCAAGCATTCCCAATATTCCCTTTTAATTACAGAGTATGTTGAGCGCTGCCATGGATTTGATGGTTTTTTTACAAAAGAGAACGTTGCTGCATTAACTGAAGCAGCCAGTCTTGATGAGACTTTGGCACAACATCATAAAAAGGAAAGCATCATTGGTGATTAATAATTAAGCTAATTGGAGCGGTGAATCATGACGGTACGGAACAACCTGTTGATTGTGTTTCTTATGCTGGCAGCCATGACTGTTGCACGAGCAGATACTCAGTTTGATTTAAATAAAGAAGCCTGCGAGGCATTGAAAAAAGCTGATAATGAGTTGAATCAGGTGTACCAACAAGTTTTGGTTAAATATAAATCAGACAAGGTTTTTATAGACAGGTTTGTCAGCGCCCAAAGAAAATGGATTGAGTTTAAGGACGCTTATGTTGATTCCATGTACGTTCCTGAGTATCAAGATACTTATGGTTCAGTATTGCCGATGTGTCACTGTTACTTTATTGAAAAAATTACTGAAGATCGCACCAAACAACTAAAAGTCTGGATTGATGGAATTGACGAAGGGGATGTGTGTACTGGAAGCGTAAGTCATTAAATAAATCAATAGATGATGCAACGCATTCTTTGTACATGAAAAAAAATGGTCATCCCGGCGCAGTGCACTTGTGTCCTGGTAAATTGAGCCTCGTCGATCCAATCCCTCGCGCGATAGCAGCTCATTATAACCCACATTCCGCACCTGAATTATGAATTACGTCGTTCCCGCCCATTCTGAGTTATCAAAGAAGCCATTACTTACAAGCGGGAATCTATAACCACACTTGAACGAAGCGGCTTTCTGCTTCCATTTTAGCATTGATAAAAGTATTTCTGTGAGGTCGGGTAGTAAAAGTTCAAAAAAATCCTCTTAGCCTTCTTTTCAGTTTCCTTCATGTTCAGTACTATAGGATATTAAAGGGGAGGGAGTTAGTATCTCCTGTATTTTTGGAGCGCCAGGTCTAAGGGAAAGCTCAAGATCAGGCCTTGCTTGTTGCCCCCTGGTAAGGCCCCTAGCCAAGAGCAAGGCCTGTCCCCCTAAGTGTGCTACTCAGTCGTTTCTACACTAACGGAATTTTATTTTACCTCACCTATATTGCATAAGGACATAAAGAATGGAAGCACGTCGTTTAAGAAATTCACTGATTACAATGACTGGCGGATTGGTGCTAATGAATACGGCTTGGGCGGGGGCATCTGTATGGACTTTTGCACCCCTATCAGGATACCCGCCTTCGGTGAGTGTGAGTTCTTCAGGAATGGCAACCGTCAAATACACGGTCACCAATCAATCGCATAAATCCCATACACTAACGATTAGGCCTATTCAGGGCATTACATCATCAGGGTGCACGTCACCCTTAGGATATCATCAATCGTGTACCTTGACCCTGACCGTGGCTGGCAGTGGTTTAAATGGAGATGTGTTTGGAGGCCCTATACTTTGCGACCAGGACAATTCCAGCCAATGCTATCAACCAAGTCAGGCGAATAGTCTGGCTATTCGCCTGACGCAAACACCTCCCGTGCAACAATATACGATTACCTCTTCTGCAGGCATCAATGGATCGGTTAGCCCCAGCGGTTCTCAAACGGTGAACCCCGGGACCTCACTAATTTTCACTGCGACACCTGATACTAATTATGGAGTGGGTCAGTGGCTGGTTGATGGTGCTCCGGCTCAACAGGGTGGCTCTACCTACCAATTAACCAATATCACCGCCAATCACACGGTAGATGTTACCTTCGGTACAGTGACACTGACACCAAGCGTGTCCACGCTTGGGCTTTCGGTGAATTGCCCTGCCGCGTCAATGTCTCCTGATTGTGCACAAAAAAACAATGCATTAACCGGAACTCCACGCCAGATTACGATAACCAACACCGGTTCCGGTGAAGCTACTAATGTATTGGTTAGTTCTTCTGGGTTGCCCCCTGATGCCTCAGTGTCGCCCTCCAGTTGCGCTACTATTGCTGCTAATGGCGGACAATGTGTGATTACTGTCACCCCTGGAGCCATAGCAAGCGCTAATGCAAGCAGTACTCTGTGCACTACAGGGGTGCAGCCTGAAGGGAGTGTCAGTGTGACAGCAGATGGCGGGCTATCTGCGTTAGTAAATGTCTATGTCCTGAGTTATGGTTGTATTTATCAAGGTGGCTTCATCTATTCCATAGATGACACAACAACAAATACAGGCAGTATAGGTGGAAAGACGGCAGCAGTCGGGGACACTTATCCAGGACAAACATCGGTTTCTTTAGCAACTCCTAATTGGGGGGGGGGGGGAACAAGTATTGGTTCTGCTTTATACGAAACCAGCTCTCAAGGTGCGAATAATGGCAGTGCCAATAGTGCAGCCATCATCAGCGCATTAACTACAAATTTCAGCAGCCCGCCTTACAACGGTGCATCCCCCATACCATTAGTTAATTACGCTGCAGGATTATGCAGTTTGTTGTCCGTTAACGCAGCAGGGGCTACATCCTGTACTTCCCCTAATACCTGTTACACCAATTGGTATTTGCCAGCCATTTGTGAGTGGGGGCCGCTTGGCGCTATCTGTACTTCTGGGAGTACTAATATTCAACAGCAACTCTATGAAAATGTATTGATTCCAAGCGCTACTCTTGGGCTGGTAAGTTCAGGCTTCTACTGGAGTTCTACCGAGAACTCGTTCAATCCATTGAACACTGCGTGGTACCAGTTCCTAGGCGGCAGCTTTCGCAGTACCACCAATAAGGGCGCTCGAATTGGTATTCGGTGTTCTCGGGCTTTAACCCTTTAACCATTTATCCCTTTTCTTTTGACCTTGCTTTGCAAAATGCGCAAAGCGGGTCATTAATTTTCCGCCTCAATAGGAGCTGCAGAGAATGGCTTCGTTGATAACTCAGAATGGGCGGGAACGACGTAATTCAGAATTCAGGTGCACGGCTGTCCCATTAAAAAT
Organism: Legionella sp. km535; assembly: GCF_003990085.1. Lineage (NCBI taxonomy): Bacteria > Pseudomonadati > Pseudomonadota > Gammaproteobacteria > Legionellales > Legionellaceae > Legionella > Legionella sp. km535. The sequence goes on from NZ_RZGU01000016.1 coordinate 69,701, forward strand.
GTGACGTCTTTCCGAGCGTAGCGAGGAATCTCCTGCAAATTGGCACAATCTGAATTAATGCATTAATTATCATTACCTTTTAAACTCTTTGTTTTTACAAGGAATTTAATGATGTTATCAGAAGATGTACCTGGATTTTTATATCATTTCGACACGCTCGAAGATCCAAGAATTGATAGAAAGAAATTGTATCCCTTAACGGAACTATTATTTGTTGTTATCTGCGCTAACATATGTGGAGCTCAGAGTTGGCGTGATTTAAAAACCGTTATTATGCTTGAATCACGTGTTTCTTCCGGTGGACATACAGCCATAGAACAGCGCTACTTTATCAGCAGCTTGGCTGCAAATGCGAAACAAATTGCTTAGACTATTCGTAGTCACTGGGCTGTCGAGAACAGTCTACATTGGGTCTTGGACGTTGCATTACGTGAAGAGGATTCTCGCGTACGCAAAGATCATGCTCCTGAAAATATGGAGATGGTTCGGAATATTATTTTAACAGGTTACTAAATACCAAAAAGAAATTTAAGGATATGAGCATTAGGCACCTGCAGAAAAAGGCTGGCTGGGGAGACTCAACTCTTGATATGATTTTATTGGCCGCATTTTAATGGGATCGTGCAACCTTGCAGGAGATTCCTCGCTACGCTCGGAAAGGCGTCACATTTCTAATGGGAAAGCCGTGCTGGTACTTTGGGTAACAGCCAAGCATGAATATAAACTACTCAATTATCAGAACATGCCTCAATAATTATCTAGGAATGTTGCGAGGTGGAATGTGTTTAAAAGATACATTCACACCAGGCCAGCATTGAGTTGAAAGAGCGTTTTAGGAATGATGTGCAAATACCCTAAAGAATATGCTTTCTCAATCAGTTCTGTTTTACTCGAACAACTAAGTTTATTTTTTATATTTTCCAAATAAGATTCGATCGTTCTAACCGACAGATTCAATTTCGTGCCTACGGCTTTTGCTGAATGCCCCCTTAACAAATAAAAAAAGCATTCCGTTTCTCGTTCAGAAAGACTGAGCTCGGGATAGTTATCTTCGATGATAAAACTTTTTTGACCCAATGCCTTGTTTGATTGGGTTTTTGACAACGACTCAAATTCATAAAGCAGCATTAAATTAAAAACATTGGTATGAGTGACATCATAAAAATGCTGGGCAATAGAAGTTAACTCATTGTCTTCATTTTTTAGTGCGAATTTTTCGCCGTATATAATTCGCCAATTATCATTGTGGTAACAATAACTACCTAAAATTCTTAATGTTTTCTGTTGTTGGATAACCAGCCTATCCTGACGATAAAATTCTTCATGTTCCTCGGACGCTTTACATTTCATATCGCAATAAGAGTAACCCTGCATTTTATCCAAGGTTTGAAAGCCGGATACTTGTAGAGAAATTGAATTCCCGAACATAAAATTGGAATTGATATCCAAAATAGAAAAATAACCGGGAATTTGATCGATCAAATGGTTTGTAGGCATTTTATTTGTATTTCGATTCATTTATGGCTCTTTTGTTCATATTTTGTACTTATATTCTCCATCAAATCGATAAAAAATGCAAGAGATAACACTTTTCAAGGCAAAAAAAAAGCAAAAAAGTCCGGAAGCAACCAACAATTAAACTTTAAGTACCAACACCTCAAAATGCATGTATGCATTTATTTGTCGACAAAATACCGTATTTTATATGCTTACCTAACTATCTTGTTATCAATTACAATTTCTGGCTTTGAAGGGCAAGAGGTGGATCATTCTACCAGGGGCCGTTAACAATGACTTGCTTACCCTACATTTTGAGTTTTATGCGCGGAATCGATTAATGGACGCATTATAAGTTAAGAACAGACATAAAGTGTAGTAAGTTGAGGTAAAGAGATGAACTATCAATAGACACTAAAAGTTGATACCTAATCACCAAAGTAGGTTTGTGTGGCACATCAAACTCTGACCAGGTAAACCGCATTCGAATGGAACAAAATGAACGATGTGTTAATTTTTCCTTAATGATCCCCTGATAAAATTGTTTTAATTCTGAACATTTTGCTTGGTGCGTTTGTGAGGATTGTATGGAGCTATTAGGGGACTATCCAAAATCAGTTGCAACAATTTGAGGAAAGCACTAAAAATAAACAAACCGAGATTGATTTTATTGAAGAAAAAACGCGCCAATTAGAACTGGAACTTGCAGAATTACAGGCACAACAAGTTGAAAGGGAAGCTCAGGAAAAAGGATGTTTTAGCTGTAACATACTTTAGTTTTTAATGTTAGAATCAAGAGCTACTATGGACTATACAGAGTTCGATGTCTCGCGATTTTGGAAAAAAATTATGAGTAGTTAACAGCCACTAAACATACTTGAGTTTATAACGGTTGCTAATAAGATTGTAACAGGAACTATGATGGAACGTGACGGATATCCTTCTAATTTAAATGACAGTGCCAATTTGACACATCCCTTGGTTCAATTGCATAAAAACAGATGTCATGCCCCAAGTGTATTTTGCTCATCAAGAGTATTCCTGCATGGCTATAGTACCTATCACAGGAAAAGCTTATATCGAGCCTGGTCAAGCTCCGTGTTGTTTTTCAAAAACATTGGTGCTTGTTTGCTCTTTTTTATAACAAATAGAATTCAAGTCATGTTTTATGGATTTGCTCAATTGAGTCGGTATTTTTTCGCTAACGACTCTGATTTTTATGAAAAAACAGAGGATTACCAATGACTAATTTATTATTTGAAGAAGGATAGTCTATGCCAGCCATTAAAATCACAGGAACCGGTAATTATTTACCTCTGAACAAGGTGCTTTCTACAGAATTGGATGTTCGTTTAGGTTTGCCTCCTGGTACGGTGGAAAAAAAATCTGGACTTATTTCCAGACACTTTGCCTCACCTGAAGAAACAAGTTCTTATATGGGAGCACAAGCGGCATTAAAAGCCATTGAACAGGCCGGTATTCGTTTAACCGAGATTGATGCCATCATCAGTGCGAGTGGAGTAGGGGAACAACTGATACCTTGCACTGCAGCATTGATCCAAAAACAACTGGGTCTCGAGGAGTCGGGAATCAGTTGTTTTGATATTAACAGCACGTGCCTGAGCTTCATAACCGCTCTTGATGTTGCCTCTTACCTGATTGACGGCGGCCGATTTAACCGAATTTTGATTGTTTCAAGCGACATTGCTTCTGCTGGTATTGATTGGACAGATTTAGAAACCTGCACTATTTTTGGCGATGGCGCAGCTGCTTGTCTGGTAGAAAAAAGCGATGGTTCCCAGCGTATTTTAGGCTCTCATTTCATTACAAACAGCAACGGTTCAACTTATTGTCAGGTAATCGCTGGAGGGACACTGATACCACCTGCTAAAGCAGGTCGCGATCCGCGTTCTGATCTCTTTTACATGGATGGTAAAAAAGTATTTAAATTAGCCTCAAAATTAGTAGATCAATTGACCGATGAGTTAATGACGCGAGCAGGAGTGACACTGGCCGATATTGATTGGGTTGTTCCTCATCAAGCCAGTTTGCTTGCGATGCATCATATACGAAAACGACTTAACCTTTCTGAAGATAAATTTGTCGATATCTACGCTCATCATGGTAACCAGATTGCTGCTTCAATACCCACAGTATTGAATCATCTCGTGCGTAATGAAAAAATTCAACGAGGAGATCTGGTTTTTTTATTGGGTACAGGTGCAGGATTAAGTGCCGGCGGAATCGTTTTGGAGTTTTGATATGCGTTGCTTGGTTACAGGAAGTACTGGTTGTCTTGGAATGAATTTAACTCGACGGTTGCTCGAGCAAGGACATGAAGTTCTCGCCTTGGGGCGAAATAAATTGCTGGGTGATCAACTTAATCAAATGGGTGCTGATTTTATTCCCCTTGATTTGAAAGAACGAGATTCCCTGAAAACTGTTGCAACAGGCATGGATGTTATTTTTCATTGCGCTGCTTTATCAAGCCCATGGGGTGCTTTTAAGGAGTTTTATGAGGCAAATGTAGTTGCTACCCAAAACGTAATTGACGCAACACCCTATGATGCTCGACTTGTCTATGTTTCATCACCCAGTATTTATTTTGATTTTAAAGATTGTTATAACATTCAAGAAGATGCTTTATTACCCCAAACTCCGGCAAACCATTATGTTAAAACAAAATTGTTAGCTGAATCCTTAATTGATGAGGCATATAAAGCCAAACAACTTCACGTCATTACATTACGACCAAGAGCTATTTTTGGGCCTTATGACCGTTCAATCATTCCTCGCATTTTAAAATCTGAAAAAAATGGAGTGCTTCCTATAATAGGAAGTGGAGATAATTTAATTGACATTACTTATGTGGATAATGTGGTGGATGGTTTGATTCTTGCCGCTCACGCAGATCCCCGATTTTGGGGAAATAAATACAACCTGACTAATGGTGAGCCCAAGACCTTGATTACAATACTAAATCTCCTTTTTAAAGCCTTAAAAAAACCGTTAACAGTTCGAACCGTCTCTTATTCAAAAGCTCATTTTTTTGCTCAATGCCTTGAGCTAATACACGGCCTTCCATTCATTAAAAAGGAACCGATTTTAACTCGATACAGTGTGGGAGTTCTTAATTTTGGACAGACTTTAAATATCGACGCTGCGATTAGGGATTTAAAGTACAGTCCTAATGTGAGCATTGAACAAGGTTTTGAATTATACGCAAAATGGAGCACTCCATTATGATTGAATATCGATTATTTGAAGCAGGATATTGCAGTCACTGCGAACGAATGACGCGGAGTAATGGGCCGTTTAAGAAGTCAAAATATCCGGCATTATGCGCTCTAATAAAGCACCCGGAGCAGGGTTATATCTTATTCGATACAGGATACAGTGATCGATTTTTTCAGTTAACCAAAAAATTTCCATTCTCTCTGTATAGTCGTTTGACCCCTGTGGTTTTAAAACACTCTTTAAAAGAGCAACTAATACAGAACAACATCCCCCCGGAGGAAATCAAGTATATTGTGATTTCCCATTTTCATGCGGATCACATTGGCGGAATCATTGACTTTCCAAATGCACGCTTTATATGCCATCCTTCTGCAATTGAGGATGTCAGGAATAAAAAAGGAATTAGAGCGTTAATGCAAGGATTTTTGCCGAAGCTGTTGCCTGAAGATTTTTATCAACGAGTCATCATGTTAGAAACGGAAACCTCTCTTCCAGTCAGTTTGAGGCCTTTTGTTTCCGGTTTTGATTTGTTTGGTGATGGTCAGCTTATTGCCATCAGCTTGCCTGGTCACGCAAAAGGTCAAATTGGCTTGTATTTTCAATCAAAAAATGAGACCTTTTTAATCGCAGACAGTTGCTGGCATCAAGAAACATACAAAAACCTGGTGTTTCCATCTGAGTTAACCTATCTCATCCACCATAATAAAAAAGAGTATCTTCAAACGATCAGAAGTTTAAATGCCTTAAGTACTCATAATAAGGAAATAGACATTATTCCATCGCATTGCAAGATTATCTCTGAAACACTGGAAGGTAATGCCCGATGATAGTACGTATAGTGTATTACTATTTTAAAACTCTATTTTTACAGCGTTGGTTTACTTCAAGAGCTCAACTTCTTCGTTACCAGCAAAAAAAATTTAAAGTACTGGTAAAAAATACTTTATCCAAATCCCCATTCTATAAAGACTATTTAGATAAACCATTTGAACAGTGGCCTGTTATTAATAAAAACATCATGATGGAACATTTTGATTCAATTAATACCCTGGGAATTAAAAAGAGTGATGCAATTAAGGTTGCTCTGAACGCGGAACAATCAAGGGATTTTTCAGCCCTTATCGGTGACATTGCTGTCGGTTTGTCTTCTGGAACCAGCGGTCAACGTGGTCTGTTTCTTGTAAGCAGCAAGGAACGTAGTGTGTGGGCAGGAATCTTATTGGCTAAAGTACTTCCTTCAGGTTTGAAAACCAATGAACGAATTGCTTTTTTTCTAAGGGCTAATAATCGACTTTATATGACACTGAACAAAAGCAGGAGGATACAATTCACCTTTTTTGACCTGCTTGATGACTTTGATACCCAAATCGATCAATTAAATACGCTGCAACCCACGATTTTGTCTGCACCTGCAAGTGTTCTGGTTGCATTATCAAGACAGATCAAAAGGTTACATATATCACCTAAAAAAATATTTTCCGTAGCAGAAGTTCTTGATAAACAGGATGAAGCCCTGATACAAAAAGCCTTCAAGTGCCAGGTATCTCAAGTGTATCAATGCACGGAAGGGTTTCTGGCTGTCAGCGATAAACAAACGAACCTTTTAACCATGAATGAAGAGTTCCTCATTATTGAAAAAGAATGGGTGGATGAACATCGTTTTATACCCATTATCACAGATTTGCTGCGCACCACTCAGCCCATGATCCGATATCGACTCGATGATGTTCTTGTTGAAGATCAATCCGGTCATGTGTTTACTCGGTTATCTGCAATTGAAGGCCGTGTAGGGGATATTTGTTATGGCGTGAAAGAAGATAAGGTCATACCTGTTTTTGCTGATTTGATAAGACAACAAATGGCCAGTTTTCCTTTCGATTTTGATGATTATCGAATTACACAGTATAATTTAAATGAATTTAAGATACAGACGCTTCCTGAGATAAATGAAAAAGAAGTGCTTGTTCTGCATTTGAATCAGTTGTTTGAATCTAAAGGTTGTGAGTTACCCGTCTGGACCTGGAGCCAATTCGAAGACAATCCCAGAGGAGTCAAAACACGCCGTATACAGTGCATTATGGATAATAAGCCTCTGCAATGAACAAAACATGAATCTACCCGGTTGGCCTGAGGGTCAAATTTCTTCATCGATTGAATGGTATTATTCTTGCTTTATTGACTCAATATCACCCGTTTTATTTGTTCGTTTTTCCTTTCTTTTTTCTTGCCAGGTTTCCAACAAGACATAAAAAACAGGAACAAAAACAACAGCAAGGCATGTAGATGCAATCATTCCACTGGATACAGCAATCCCGATTGAGCGTCGTGCATTAGCCCCAGCGCCTGTTGCAAATACCAAGGGCATAACTCCCATAATAAACGCAAATGAAGTCATTAAAATGGGGCGAAAACGTGTTTTTGCTCCCAGAACTGCTGATTCAAAAATGGATTTCTTATGAATTTGGCGGTGCTCATGCGCCACTTCAATGATCAATATTGCGTTTTTCGTTGCCAAAGCAATTAAGAGTAACAAGCCGATTTGCGTGTACATGTTATTATCCATACCCAGGCTTGAAAGAGCTAATACTGTTCCTATCAAGGTGAGGGGTACACTGAAAATGATGGAGGTAGGGATGAGCCAATTTTCATACTGGCCTGAAAGTATCAGATAAACAAGAACCAGTGATAACGCAAAAATATAATAACTCATATTCCCGGCAATTTTTTCCTGATAGGCTGTACTGGTCCATTCATAGGACAATCCTGGAGGTAATTGTTCTTTGGCGGTTTGTTCCATTGCTTGAATTCCTTGACCTGAACTGAACCCTTTTGCGGAAATACCATTTATGTTGCTGGAGGGATAGAGGTTATACAGTGAGATAATCGCAGGACCCACAGCCGGACTTACATCTGTTAATGTGCCTAATGGAACCATTGAACCGGATTGATTTTTTACATAGTAATTCCTTAAGTCTTCAGCAGTGCCTCGTGATTTAGCATCAGCCTGGACGTAAACTTGAAATACTTGCCCAAACTTGGTGAATAGATTGACATAGGATGAGCCAAGATACGTTTGTAATGCATCAAATGCATCTCCTACCTGAACACCCAGAGCCTCAGCTTTAGTCCGATTAATTGGGGCGGAAACCTGAGGTACCCTGGAACGAAATGAAGTTATCAAATTTTGTACGGCAGGCTGTAACATACCTTGATTTATAAATTGATCCGTAACTTGTTGCAGTTTGTTATAATCAAAACTTCCGTCTTGTAATTCTATCTGCATTTGGAAGCCGCCAGAAAGACCTAATCCTTGAATGGAAGGGGGTACCACTACCATCACTTTGGCATCCAGAGTTTCTTTGGCTATGGCATTGAGTTTAGTGTAGAGCGCCATCAGATCTTCTGATTTTCCTCTTAAACTCCAATCCTTAAAGATTAAATACATCACTCCAGCATTTGAAAGACTTGAGTTATTATCTAAAAGAGAGATCCCATCGATAGTAATAATATTTTCTATGCCATCAATACGTGATATTTTGTCTCTTAATTCGTCAGTTACTTTGTTTGTTCGTCCGAGACTGGCACCATCGGGTAATTGGATATTCAAGACAAGATAACCTTGATCTTCTATAGGTATAAAGCCTGTAGGAATACGTGTCAAACCAAAAATAGCCAGAAGAACCAACAACGCACCAACCAGACAAACCACCCCGCTATGATGTACCAGGCGATCAATAAACCCTACATAGGCTTCCTCTAATGGATTGTATATTCGATCAAAGCTTCTGAAAAAAATATTTTTGGGTTTTGAAGGATCTACAGGCTTTAGCCAGAGTGCACATTGAGTCGGTTTGAGTGTCATCGCATTAATGGCACTAATAAAGGCAGTTGCAGCAATAACCAGAGCAAACTGGGCATACATGGCTCCAGTGAGTCCTGGCATAAACCCTGCGGGAACAAAAACGGCCATCAGCACCATGGTGATACCCATAATCGGACCAAATAGTTCTTTCATGGCTTTGATTGATGCTTCTTTGGGAGCCATTCCTTTTTCAATATGCTGGGTAACTCCTTCAACAATGACTATCGCATCATCTACCACAATACCAATCGCAAGAACCAATCCAAACAGGGTGAGCAAATTGACGGAATACCCCATCAGCAATAGCGCAAAAAATGTTCCTATTATTGTTACCGGAACTGTTGTTGCTGGTACCAGTGTGGCGCGGAAATTTTGCAAAAAAACCACAATAACGATTAAAACCAGTATGCCTGCTTCAATGAGTGTTTTATACACTTCACTGATTGACGCTTTAACAAACATGGTCGTGTCGAAGGGAATGTCATATTGTAATCCCGGTGGGAATTTTTTAGACATTTTTTCTACTGTTTTTCTTACTTCGCTGGCAACGTCCAAAGCATTCGCGCCGGGTAATTGATAAATACCAATTGCCGCAGTGGGTTTCCCATTAAATTTGGCAAGCTGACTGTAACTTGATGAACCTAATTCTACACGTCCCACATCTTTTATCCGAACGATTTGAGCGGTGCTGCTGGCATTTGAGGTTTCGTTGGAGGATGTATCTATGGTTTTGATGATAATATTAGCGAATTGATTTACATCAGCAAGTTGGCCTGGCACATTTACTGTTAACTGATATGCTTGATCGCCCATAGTTGGTGGTGCACCGAGCTGGCCGGCTGAAACTTCTTTGTTTTGGTAACTGATTGCATTAATGACGTCGCTTGGATTTAGTGAAAATGCTTGCATTTTTCCTGGATCAAGCCAAATTCTCATGGCATAACTGCCTGCACCAAATACTACAACATTTCCGACACCGGGTAATCGTGACAATTCATCCTGCATATTAATTTCTGCATAACTGTCTAGGAAAACTCCATCATATTCATTGTTTTTAGATGTTAAGGTTATGAATTGCAGGATTGCAGTGGATTTTTGTTGAACCACTACCCCTTGCTTTTGAACGGATTCAGGTAATTGAGCCAAAGCAGCTTGCACACGGTTTTGGACTAGTACCTGTGCGTAGTTGAGATCGGTGCCAATCGCAAAGGTGACAATCAGATTATACGTACCGCTGTTTGTGCTTGTCGATTGCATATACAGCATGTCCTCAACACCATTTACTTGTTGCTCAATCGGTAGGGCAACAGTATTGATCAGTGTCTTTGCATCTGCTCCTGGATAGTTCGCCGTGACCTGAATAGTAGGAGGAACTATGGCCGGGTATTGAGCCACAGGCAAAATATATATAGCAATTAACCCTATAAAAACAAGAAAGAGAGCAATTACATTCGCCAGCACTGGGCGTTCTATAAAAAATTTTGAAATCATTTAAATTGCTACTCTCCCTGAATAACCCTGATATTAAATTAATGATATTGAGTGTTACCTAATTCTTTTTTTGTAAACCATCATTCTGTGTTTTCGGCGATACCAGATGACTTGGAGTCGCATTTTGAAGACCAGAAACAATAATATTGTCCTGGGGATCAATCCCTTTAAGAACTGCCCGCATTCCATTATTCAAACTGCCTGTCTCAATGCGTTTAAGCACTACGTAATTATTTGAATCGACAGTCAATACATACGCTCCTATCTGATCGTATTGAATAGAGGTATCCGGTATGGTTAGTTTTTTAGACGGTTCCGATACGGGAATGCGTACATTGACAAAAAGCCCAGGAACAAGATCAAGTTGTGCATTTTCCAATAGTGCTCTGAATTCCATGGTGCCTGTTGATGAATTCAAGCCTGTATTGACGAAATCCAATGAGCCTTTATGGGGAAAATCAGTTTCTGATTGCAATCCGACAAAAACAGGTACTTTGGGGAGAGAGGAGGCCTTTAATCCTCTTTTCTTGGCCGCTGCACGTATTTTGAGTAAATCCAGTTCATTGAGGTATATATAAACGTATATGGGCTTGATTTGTTCTATTGTAGCCAGTTTAGTTGCAGTGCCATTTCCTACGAGGTTACCTGGATCGACTAAATGACGTCCAATACGTCCATCAAATGGAGCAAGTACATGAGTGTAACTGTAAGTAATCGCAGCATTTTTGGCATCGGCCTCTGCTTTGTCAATTTCTGCTTTGGCCTCATCTTTTTTAGAGGCCCATTTTTCAACGCTTTTTAATGAAGTGGCGTTTTGTTTGTACATCAGTTGTTGGCGTTCGTATTCTGTTTTGGCATAAGCATATGCTGCCTTTTGTGCTGCTACTGTAGCTTCAGCAGCTTTAAGTTGTTCGTAGTAGGGTTCAGGTTCTATAACAAACAACTCTTGTCCCTTTTTAACATAGGTGCCGTCTACAAATTTTTGTGAATCAAGATACCCATCAACTCTGGCAACCAAATCAACCGAATTATAGGCAACAGTGTTTCCCGTCTGGGTGATGTACTCGGTTACTTCCATTAGTTTGGGTTTTTGGATGATAACGACCGGAGGAGGAGGGCTTGGCGTGTTGCTCTTGTGTGGGTGCATTACAAGATAGATAACACAAAGGATGGCTAATCCAATTGCTGCTTTTTTTAATAATTGCGATTTATTATCTAAATTCATAAAAATTACCAGGTTGGTAGATAAAGTTGTTTTATTTGTTGTTTGTTTGTTACTGGTTTTTGATGATTCGATTGTTTAAGTAAACTACCCCAATTGGTTCGCTCAGCCATTTCATTTTTTACCTGACTAGAAACAATATCATTACCATTTCGTATTTGCCAGCCACCGCCAAGTGAACGATATAGTGCTACCAAAGAGAGAGAGACGTCTCCCTTTGCTTTAGTCAATGAAGTCTGAACACGAAGTTGCTGCTGTTCTGCATTGAGAACGGTAGTGTAATCAGACTCTCCTTCTTTATAACGGATTATCGCTAATTTGGTTGATTGGATTGCTGATCCATTGGCTCGGGTCAGTAAATATTCTGTTTTTTGAGATTCGATGTATTGAGTAATATTATCTTGTACTTCTTGTTGAACTTTTAACACAAGATTCAAATAATTTAATAATGCTTGTTGGAATACGGCATCCTGCACACGGACCGAGTTTGTAATTTGGCCATAATTTAAGAATGGCCATATGATAGAAGGGCCTGCAGTAATGGTTCGATTTGACCAGTTAAACAGATCACTGATCGAAGTGCTGCCTATATTGTTTGACGAAAATGAAAAGGAACCGTTTAATGACAGAGAAGGAAAGAGGTTCGCTTTAATCGCGCCTATGGCTTCGGATTGAGCAATAGCCTCCATTCTTGCCTGGTAAATATCTGGCCTTCGTGCAACGGCTTCTTTAGGTATACCTACTGCAACACGGGCAGAGGCTTTAGGAATACCATGACTTTTTTGGATCAAGGCATCTACTTTATCTGGAGTTGTACCTAATAAAACACCCAACACATCTTTTTGATGTTGCAGTTCACTAATCAGTTGAGGTAGTTTTGATTGTGTTTCAGCCAATTCTGTTTCTGCTTGCTCCACATCAAGCAAACTGGTTTGTCCACCTTTATAACGAGCTTTAGCAATTCGCAAGCTTGATGTCTGAACCTGAATATTTGTTTTGGTTATTTTAATTAGTTCTTCCTGGGTACGAATATTTATGAAGGCACTGGCAATATCGGCGGTGAGAGTAACTAATGCTTGATCGTAAGCGGCTAAAGATGCAAGAAACGCTGCATCATTTGAGCGAATGGCTCTGCGGTATTTACCCCAAAAGTCGAGTTCCCAGCTTGCAGAAAAGCCTAGAGATGCAGTCAGGAAATTTGGCGGTAAAACATTTTGTAATTGACTGCCGCCAATCCGCCAATAGGTATAGCTTCCATTGAGTTCTTGTTGCTGAGGATACAGCTCTCCAACTGATTGAGCGAGTTGAGCTCGGGCTTGTAGTACGCGTACCCCCGCAATTTGCAATGACAGATTGTTTTTGTATCCATTCTGGATTAATGAGGTTAATGTCTGATCATGGAATACATTCCACCAATTCGCATTTTGAATTGGCGCTTGTTTTACTGACGGGTTGTTTTCCAGCCAATGTTCAGCAATTTTTTTTTGAGGCTCTTTAAAATTAGGTCCAACCATACAGGAGCTAAGCAAAAAGCAAATGATTACTGTTAGAGTCCTCAACATAAGTATCTGAATATCCCTATAGAATTATGGGTGTTCACCACATCTTTTTCTGTCACTTGATGCAATGTGACCTACCAGTACTTCTTCAAAGAGAAAATGAGCCTTTGCTCATTGGTTGTATATTACTTTTTGCAAGAGTACTCGTAAGATAATAACGATGAATGCTCCTTGGAACAAGTCATTTAGGCAATGAATTTTGATTTTGCTTTTATTTAAAAACATGCCGTCCATTCATTCATGCTGCATCTTGAGGCAGTAGATTAAACTTTATTTGATAGGGTTCGCTAGATAGGTTGGTCCTTGGCCCTTAGCCTGACGGCTATGAGCCAAGGACCAACCTTAAAAGTGAGGAGATCTCGGGAGTTGTTCGCAGTAAATAGGTCTGAAAAGAATGAAATATCAACAGCTTCAAGTGTTCCTCACTTTTAAAAAAGGTATTTTAATTAGGTCGTGAGGAACAATGGTCATTACATCCTAAAGTTTGGCTCTGATTTGGAGGAGACTATCCGATGCTTTTAATAATTGAGATTCAGACTTAAAAAAGCCAAATTTAGTATCTTGATAAAACTTCACTTCGCCTGTAGAAATATCATGATTTCCTCCAATGATTCCGCATTTTCCTTTTTCAATCAGTTTTTTTAATATAGTGCTACGCTCCATAACTGCATGCACCGTTTTGCGCACATTAATAGCGGTCACTTTTTCAACAAACTCTTCATTATTTGAGGTACGGTCTTCGATTACTGTCTGTTCCGCATTAACCGCAGGTTGAATCTTGGTTAACAATGCAGTCAAATGACCCATTTCTACATGATCACAGGCACCCTTAATGGCACCACACTTGGTATGACCCAATACGACTATGATTTTGGCGCCGGCAATTTTACAGGCAAACTCCATACTGCCTAGAACATCTTCGTTAATTATAGTTCCAGCAATGCGTACGCTAAATACATCACCCAAACCTTGGTCAAAAATCAATTCAACTGAAGTTCTTGAATCAATACAACTTAAAATAATTGCAAAAGGATGCTGTCCATCAGAGGTTTCATTGGCTTGTTGCAGCAGGTTGCGATTAATTTTTAGGTTATTGATGAATCGTTTATTGCCTTCTTGTAATAAATGTAAGGCAATTACGGGGGTAATCGCTTCTTGCATTTCTTTAGTCAATGTTTTCATTGTTTATCCTTATATAGACGATCTGGAGTGTGGTTCCATAGGGTTTTCACTTCATTAACTGCAGATCGGATGGTTTCATCTGATTTTAATCCTCCTTCAAGATAGGTCAGTCCTTGAAGAAGCCAATCAGCTAATTCTGGTTGTACCAATTGATAAAAAACCTGATTTCCATTTTTGCGTTGTTTGACTACCTTATGGGCTCTGAGTGTGGCAAGGTGTTGTGATACTACAGAGTGACTTGTTCCTAAAATAGTTTGTAAGCTATTGACGTTTTGCTCTCCGGTTTGGAGTTCTTCAATGATTCGTATTCGGTGTTGATGAGCAATAGCACTTAAGAACTCTGCCATTTTCTCTGAAATTAATGCTCTGGCTGGCATAATAAGTTCCAGTGTGTGTATATTAGAATATTTTAATATACTAAACTAACTTTACAACTGAATTTTAGTTTTTTTGTAACTACCCATGTCATCCCGAACGCACTGCATTGGTGTCCGGGAGAATTGAGCTTCTTTCGATCCAATCCCCTCTCTGCCACGCATAGCGTGGGGAAGAGGGTTTAGGGTGAGGGGGTAAAATCCTTGCGCGCAAAAGCGCGCTCATTATTAAGGTTTTTTTGTCACAGGCTTAAAAAATAATTATTCTTGTTTGGTGATTTTTCGATTAGGGATTTGAGTTTCTAACTTTGAAAGTACGGAGTGCCACTTGATGAGCAAGGATGGATTCGTTATTCGCTTTTGCTCATTCCTCACCGCTTTGCGGCGCGCTGAAGCGCGTCCAAAATGCTTCGCCGCGCTACGCGCTCTTCGCTGCGCATTTTGTCGAACCTCATCGGTTCGAACCCTTCCGGGAAACGAAGTCTTATTCTTGTTTGGTGGTTTTTCGATTTGGGTTTTGTTATTTTAATTGATAATGGCGCGCCCGGAAGGATTCGAACCTCCGACCCTTTGGTTCGTAGCCAAATACTCTATCCAACTGAGCTACGGGCGCGTTGATTGGCGGAGAGAGAGGGATTCGAACCCTCGATGGGATTTCTCCCATACTCCCTTAGCAGGGGAGCGCCTTCGACCACTCGGCCATCTCTCCAATCAATGGTTGCGGAGTATATCAGGTATTTGGACTTCGTCAATAATTCTTTAGATTTTAGTGAATAAATTTATAGTGAAGCGCGCAAAATATTCTTTATGTTCAACAAATTTACATGTCATATGATTTTGCCAGAATCTATGTTATTACATATCAATCACTCATTATTGTGTCATGAAATCATGTGGTATTTTAAATTTCTTGAACATCTGGCCGCGTCTATTTGTGTGTCCGAGGCTCGTAAAGCCGTCTTGTTTATTAAGCAACTAATCACTTTGGTTAAAAGAGAAATTTATGCAGATAATGAGTTTGAACCATTGTTTATATTGGGTCTGGTAAAGGATATTTTTAATTTTTTAAAATCCAGTAAAAATAAAGACATCACTTTAAGTCAGTTTGCCCAAAGATGTGTGGGGCTTGTTATTCTTCATGCCAAGAGCTCCGATGAGGAGGCGATATTCAGCATTGATTTTATAGATGTTTTAAAGGATAAAACTATTTTCAATGCCCTGAATATCAGTAAAGAACTGGCAGTGTTAAGGGAAGAATATCTTGATGGAACATGCGAAAGTGACTCTGTTTTATCCTCTTCCGATCTGAGATCGATTAATGAATATATTGCCAATAGATCACTGCTTATAGATTACACTTTGAATAACATGCTAAGACAGATTGAGAAAAAAACGTTCGCTGATTTGAACTATGTTGTTAGTGTCGATCTCAATTACTTGCAACACGTACTGTTTGCTCTGAGTAATCAACAAAAACATCCTGTACCAGTATTAAAAAGCCTTCATTCCTTTTTATTGGTTTTAGAACATAAAGACTCGCGATTAGATGAATTAATTCATTCAATTGAGAATGAAATTAAAATAAGGGAGCAGTCAGAGAAAGGTTTATTAAGTGCTTTTTTATCTACTTTATTCTACAGGCCTTCTCATGAGTACTGTTCTCGAACTTTTAAGTCAGAAAGCGAAAATAAAGACAATTGTTTAACTAAGGCCATCGGACTAAATTAAGGGAATACTTATCAGCTAAGGCTCGATCCTAAATGCATCCTGAAGAACAAAAGCACTCAAAAACCAATGGTAGGATCGGAGTTAAATTAAATTGATGGTGATAGACCAATGATTTATTTTCTTATAAAAATCAATGAAAAATTTCCAAATTTAAAGGATTACTGCTAATCTTTGTGTCTATTAATATTAAGTTAATACCTGTAATTCAGGCCCGGATAAGGAGGACTAATGAAACAGCAGTCGAATTTAAGTGGTCGAGATGTATATGTGGTTGATGGGAGTCGAACACCGTTTCTCAAAGCCAAAGGAATTGGTCCCTTTACGGGTTCTGACCTGGCCGTTGCTGCCGGAATGACCTTATTGAACAGACAACCTTTTTCTCCATCAGACTTGGATGAAGTCATCATTGGTAGTGCCATGCCAGGCCCCGATGAAGCGAATATAGCCCGTGTCGTTGCTTTACGATTGGGATGTGGTGATAAAGTACCTGCATTTACCGTTATGAGAAACTGTGCATCCGGAATGCAAGCTCTCGATAATGCAGCAATGCAAATTGCCAATGGCCGTAGCAATTTGGTTTTGGCTGGGGGTACAGATGCCATGAGTCATGCTCCATTACTTTTTAATCAAAAAATGGCAGGCTGGCTTGCAAATTGGTACTCAGCAAAAAGTATGGGGCAAAAAGTTGGATTGATTTCTCAATTCAGGCCATCTTATCTAGCTCCTGTAATTGCATTGCTCAGGGGACTAACGGATCCTATTGTTGGTCTCAATATGGGGCAAACCGCTGAAAAAGTAGCCTACAGATTTAATCTTACTCGAGAGCAAATGGATGAGTTTGCAGTGCAGAGCCATTTAAAACTCGCAGCGGCTTATAACGAAAACAGAATGACCGAGGTAGCGCCTATTATCGATTCTAAAGGTAAAGTCTACCCTCAGGACGATGGAGTTCGCGCTGATTCGACTGTTGAAAAATTAGCTAAATTAAAGCCTTTCTTTGATAAAAAATACGGTATGGTGACCGCTGGGAATAGTTCTCAAATAACCGATGGTGCCTGTTTATTGTTACTGGCCAGTGCGGATGCTGTAAAAAAATATAACTTAAAGGTTCTTGGTAAAATTGTGGATTCTCAATGGTCTGCTCTGGATCCATCGCAAATGGGTTTGGGTCCTGTTCATGCAGTTACCCCAATATTGTTACGCCATAAATTAAAACCTCAGGATATCGATTGCTGGGAAATAAATGAGGCATTTGCAGCACAGGTTTTAGGATGTGTAGCAGCATGGAATGATGAAGAATATTGCAAAACTCAACTGGGATTATCTGAAGCTATGGGTGGCCCATCAATGGATAGATTGAATAGTGAGGGTGGGGCCATAGCGGCTGGTCATCCCATTGGAGCCAGTGGTGCACGTATTGTCCTGCATACACTAAAATCAATGGAACAAAGAAATGAGTCCCGGGGTATGGCTTCCATATGCATTGGCGGTGGTCAAGGTGGTGCTATGTATCTTGAACGAGTGACTGAGGTGAAAGGACATGAATAATTACAAACATTGGGATCTTCAACGAGATAAAGATGCAATTTTATGGTTAGGCATTAACAGAAAAGATGCGGCCATTAATAGCATTAATGAAGAAGTACTGGATGAATTAAATAGCCTCTTACAAGAAATCGCTCAGGATAAAAAAGCTATTGGATTAGTAATTTATTCACTAAAAGAAAAAGGCTTTATCGCTGGTGCTGATGTTAATGCATTCTCTCAATTTGAAAATGCTGCCCAGGCAGTAGATTTTTTACAGAAAGGTCAAGCTGTATTTTCTCGATTACAAAATTTATCGATTCCAACGGTAGCAATGATTAATGGTTTTTGCATGGGTGGTGGTTTTGAGTTAGCCCTTGCGTGTACCTACCGTATTGCAACGGATGAACAAGATACTCGTATCGGTTTGCCTGAAGTGATGTTAGGTATTCATCCCGGCTGGGGAGGAACCGTTCGATTACCTCAACTGATCGGTGGTTTTAAAGCCTTATCACAAGTAATTCTTACTGGCAGTGGAATCTCTGCTTCGCGAGCAAAAAGTCTTGGTATGATTGATGAAGTAGTTCCAGTAAGACAATTGAAAAGATCGGCTGAGTATTTTATCAAGAATAAACCCCCCAAGCATAAACCATCTTTTATTGATGGATTAACAAACAGTACCTGGTTGAGAAAACCTATTGCTTATCTGCTCCGTTACAATGTCGCGAAACGTGTTCGTAAAGAACATTATCCAGCGCCTTATGCTGTAATTGATCTTTGGGAGAAAGAGGGTGGTTTTGGTGACAGAGCTTATTTGAAAGAAGCAGATTCAGTAGAACAACTTGTTTCTAATGGAGATACTTCTAAAAATCTGATTCGTGCCTTTCATTTGCGTGAGCGATTAAAAGGCTTTGCGAAGGACAGCACGTTCAAAGCAAAGCACGTCCATGTTATTGGCGCTGGAGTTATGGGTGGTGATATTGCAGCCTGGTGTGCTTTACGCGGCATTCATGTTACCTTGCAAGATAAAACTCATGCTCAAATAGCGCCTGCAATTGGAAGAGCTTATGCGCTTTATAAGAAAAAATTGCGTAAACCTCGTTTAATACAAGCAGCAATGGATAATCTGGTTCCTGATCCTGAGGGATATGGTATTGCTAAAGCAGATGTCATTATCGAGGCAGTATTCGAGAATCTGGTAGTCAAACAAGACATTATGAAATCTGTTGAAAAGGCAGCCAAGAAAGATGCCATTATTGCTACGAATACGTCCAGCATTCCCTTGGATGAAATTAGCTCTGTCATGGCGGATCCGAAACGTTTGGTAGGAATACATTTTTTTAATCCTGTTGCTAAAATGGATCTGGTTGAAATCGTAAGCAGTTCAACCACTGCCAAGAAAGTTCAGCACAACTCGTGTGCTTTTGTTGGTCAAATTGGGAAGCTCCCATTACCTGTGAAATCCAGTCCTGGATTTTTGGTAAACCGAGTGTTGATGCCTTATTTAATGGAGTGTGTTCAACTCCTGGATGAAGGCTATAGCGGGGAAACTATTGATGAAGCAGCCCTTGAATTTGGAATGTTCATGGGGCCTGTTGAGTTAGCGGATACTGTTGGCATGGATGTATGTCTTGCAGTAGCTGAAAATCTCACCAGCCATTTTGGTGGAACTGTTCCTCAGAAATTACGCGATATGGTTAAAGCAGGAAAACTGGGTCGTAAAACAGGAGAAGGGTTTTATCAGTATAAGAAAGGCAAAGCAGTTAAAAAACGTCCTGCTGCGACAATTGATAAAACAATTGCAGATCGATTAATCCTTAGAATGGTTAACGAGTCTGCGGCTTGTTTGCGTGAGGGGGTTGTAGCTGACTCTGATTTGCTTGATGCTGGGATGATATTCGCAACTGGCTTTGCTCCATTTCGTGGTGGCCCAATGAACTATGCCAATGATTTCGGTAAAGACAAGCTGGAAACTTTATTTAAAACATTTGAATCGAAATATGGCGAACGTTTTAAAGTGGATACCAGTTTATAACCATATTTGAACAAGGCAACGCTTGTGTCCGTTGCCTTGTTAATTCACAGTAATTTGCGCATTAATCCTGGTTATGAGCTGCTAATGCTAAACAATAAATTATTGCTATTCTTTTTTTCAATTCTTTCTCTATTTGTGAAATGTTCTTACACCGCAACTTTTGTTTTATCTGCTTCAGGTGATGTTGTGGGAGAAATTCACTATTCCTATTCAAAGAGTGATGAGTCTATCGATGAGGTAGGGCGCCGATTTGGCCTCGGTTATTATGAAATGGTTAGAGCGAACCCCCAGGCTGATCCCGTTCACTCGCTGCCAGCTCATACTCGTTTAATTATTCCTTCTCAATACATTATTCCCGATGTGCCCAGAACAGGTATTGTTATTAATCTTGCTGAATATCGCTTGTATTATTTTCCTGACGATGAGAATGTTGTTGTTACTTTTCCTGTAGGGATAGGTAAAGAAGGGTGGAATACTCCGGTGGGACTTACCCGAGTTACTCACAAAGTGATTAATCCAGTCTGGAGGCCTACGGCAAAAGTACGTGCTGCCGCGGAAGAGATTGGTGCACCATTGCCTGAAGTATTTCCTCCCGGACCGGATAATCCTCTTGGAAGGCATGCGTTACGTCTGGGGTGGCCTACTTTTCTTATTCATGGTACTAACAGAGCTGATGGAGTGGGCGCGCGAGTAAGTGCGGGATGTATTCGTATGCTGCCAGAAGATATAGAGCATCTTTATGAGTTGGTATCAACAGGTACACCAGTGCGAGTTATTAATGAACCTGTAAAGATTGGAACTCAAGATGGCATTAACTACATTCAAGTCCAACCTCCACTAAAAGGCCAATCAAATTCAAATCTTGAGAATTTAACTAAAATTTTACTAACTAAAAAGAACCAACACCAATTGAGTTCTTATAAAATAATTCAGAATGAGCTAGCAAATCCGACAGGAATTGTGAGGCAATTCAGCAAAGGCTAATTCGGTCCCTGGCCAGCTTTAGTAAATAAAATCCTGCTGCTGCCAGTATTAATCCACCAAAAATATCTATGGGATAATGCCAGCCCAATAGCACGCATGAGATAATGAGCAATACATTAATTATGAGCAAAATAGCACAGGGTAACATCCATTCTTTTAGTAAATAGACACAAAATATGGCCCATACCGTATGGAATGAAGGTAAAGCGATTAATCCTCCTTCATTTGTTGTCGGATTAATGTGATTATGTATTTGGTTGAATTTATACCCCGTAGCAATTTGTTCCGGTAAAAATAGTGAGCTGGACAGAATGCTGGCAGGAGCTGTTGTTGGAAAAAAATAATAAAATGTAAAACCTATAATTACTGTAACCAGCAATAGAAAATAATAATCTCTCAGAAGATAAAACTTGCCTGAAGCAATGATGAGCAGCGGGATGATACTCATCTGATAGTGTATGGAACTGTAAATGATGGTGAGCATTAACTTAAACCATTGATAATTATTTGTCCATTCCAATATACTAACCATGTTAATATTCAGTTTGGATTCGAACTGGACTATGTAGATATCTATAGGAGAAAATGGGGTCAGCTGCACGGCATTTGTAGCCAGTGCAATAAGACACATCACGAAAAAAAAATACAGTAATTCTTTACCAGAACGACTGGCTTTCGAATGTGCGCCGAAGTATACAAATAATCCCAAATAATTGATGCATAGGATTAAGGCAAGAACAGGGGTGCCTTCCGGGAAAAAGTTATTTCCCGGAAATTTAAATAAAAAGTGGTTGATGAGCAATACACAAAAAGATAAGCCAATTATCAAACATACGAGTAAGGGTATGGATCGATTGATATTATTCTGCATTGGAAAAATGTTAGTCTACTGCATTTAAAAGTTCTTTTTGTTTGATGGCATGGAAGATCTCTTCTCTATGTATATTGATAGTTCTGGGAGCTTCAACCCCAAATTTTATATTGCCATGCTCCTGAGTTTTGAAAGCAAGAATTTTTACAACGGTATCTCCAATGCGAATTATTAGTGGATCTTCAAATTGAAGAGATATAATATCCATCAAAAAACCTCATTATTTAATAATTAGTTATGTATTAAGGTTAACTGTAAATCTTTGCCTTTTAATATGTGGACGGTAACCTAATTCAGGGATGCTTGTCACTATAAATTCAGCCAAAATTAAAGAAATAATTTTACTTTTGATTTAATAGAAAACAAGTGTATCCAATATGAGCACAAAAGCCAGTGCAAGAACAGCGGGTTCGTACATAAGATAGATTGAGTATGCAATATATTAGGGTCTGTTGATATGCTCTCATTTTCCCTTATTTCCTGCGCTTTATGCATGAGAGCTCCTTACTTTTTAACCTTAGATTGGGCCTTGGCCCGAAATTTAATTGATTCGAATTTATAAATGATTTAGGAGCGATTAGACTTGCTCTGGTGCCTCATGTACATCAACCCGCTATTCCACTCAAAGCTTTTCAAACGTTTTAACCTGTAACTACCAATCAAATTTTATTAAATATCAGCTGTGAATTAATTTAAAAACAGAACTATTCATGTTTCATTTGTATATAGTTTATAAACCAGTTATAATTGGCAGCTTTTTAAACCTTGCCTTACTGGCTCAATGTAGAATCAGAAGGCTTTATCCACAAGGAGAAACCATGAGACATTACGAAATTATGTTTCTTGTGCACCCAGATCAAAGCGAACAAGTACCTGCAATGGTTGAACGCTACGAAGGGATCATAAGTAAACACAATGGCATTATTCACCGTAAAGAAGATCTGGGTCGTCGCCAGTTAGCATATCCAATAAACGATGTACATAAAGCGCATTACATTTTGCTAAACATCGAGTGTAATCTTGAAGCCCTGGAAGAAATTAAAAATGCATTTAAATTTAATGATGCAATTTTAAGAAATTTAATTACTGTTCAAAAACAAGCGATTACAAGTGAATCCGTGTTGATGAAGAAAGAAAAAGAAACCAGAACTGCTTAAGAGGAGAACATTGATGTCAGCTTATTTCCGTAGAAAAAAAATGTGCCGCTTCAGTGCTGAAGGTGGTAATGAAATTGATTATAAAGATATTAATTTATTAAAAAATTACATATCCGAAACAGGAAAGATAGTACCTAGCAGAATCACCGGTACTCAAACTCGTTTTCAAAGACAATTAGCCAAAGCAATCAAGCATGCTCGTTTCATTGGTTTATTGCCCTATTGTGACAGCCATAGATAATAATAATGATGCGTGCAGGCAATTTTATAACGAGACAAAGTAAAATAGTGCTTGAAAATAAACAGCAGGCGATAATGTTTGCTGTTATTTTTTCCATATTGCCTTTTGCTTCCTGGCTATCTGTTGCTCTTGTTTCTTTAGTTACCTTGAGAAAAGGGGCAAAACCTGGCTTTGAAGTAATGTTACCTGCGCTTGTGGTTCATTCTGTTCCGTTGTTGATGCTGGTGCCAGTAGAAAGTGCGATAATAAATACTCTGATAACTTATGTCCCCTGTTTTATAGCTGCGGTAACATTACGCGCTACAACCAGTTGGCAATCTGTTTTCGGTATCTTTTTTATACAAGCATTTATTGGATTTACCAGCCTTCAGCTTATTGCTCCGGATTTTGTTATTGGCCAGTTTGACCAGTTCAAACATCTGCTGGTTCAATTTCAGGAATACAATCAAATCCTAAACAGCAATACAGATGGCTTAAGTTCTTTTATTTTGGCTCAGCTCTTTTTTGGCTTGCAAATTTTAAGCGTGATTTTTTCTGCAATGATCTCCTTACTGTTTGCACGATCAATTCAGTCAAAGTTATTTTTGCCCGAGGGCTTTAAAACAGAAATACTGGAATTTCGTAGCGGAAGATTAGCCTTTTTAATTTTGGTGATGGTATCGATTGCATCGTATTTTGAAGTATCTTATGCGATTAATTTATTACCGCTTATTCTCGGTTATTTTTTGTTATCAGGTTTTTCTTTGGCATACTTTGCATTAGCACGCAAACGACAGGTAAGAGTAGTAATTTTATTATTTCTGATAATTTTATTAAAGCCTGCTTTTGTCCTGTTTGCATATATTGTTTTTGGCGTATTGGATAGTTTATTTAATTTTAGATTATATCTCCCAGCTAGGGTGAGAGAATCAACTTAAGGGGTTATTAAGATGGAAGTAATCTTATTAGAGAAAGTACGAAACCTGGGAAATCTGGGTGATAAAGTGAACGTAAAGTCAGGTTATGGTCGTAATTATTTGATTCCACAAAATAAAGCAGTTTTTGCTACAGAGAAAAGTATCGAGTTATTTGAAAAACGTCGTGCAGAACTTGAGAAAAAAGCACAACAAGCTTTAGCTCAGGCTGAGCAACGTGCTTCAAAAATAAACGATATTACTTTAGTGATTAGCGCTATGGCTAGTGATGAGGGTAAATTATACGGTTCTGTTGGCGTTAATGAAATTAAAGATGCTTTGGTAGAAAAAGCAATTGAAATCAGCAAGCGTGAAATTGTAATGCCAGAAGGCCCCTTGCATTCGATTGGTAACTATACTGTTGAAGTACATGTTCATAGCGATGTTATTGCTAATTTACAACTTGAAATTATTCCTGCTAAATAATCATTTATTAAATTAATGAGTAAAATCGCTTAATTTTTTATCTTTTCGATTTTAACTTGTGTGGTTAATACCGCACAAGTTTATCTTTTTTATAGCACTACTTTGATTATCATTTTATTCAATAAGTAAATTTACTTATCTATAATATCTTTTTTCAAATATCTCGGTGTGACTTTTTGGATTAAAGTGTTTATAATTAGGTCACATTAACTTCGAGCGCTGATATCATGCCAAAATTGAATGATAAAAAATTTAATCAAAAACTAAATGAGTTACGAACTGTAATCGCTGACATAAACAGAGAGAGATATACGGTAGGCACTAACAATGTTGAGAGACTCTCGATTTGGACGAATAAATTCACTCAGTTATCACAATATTTTGATCAATATCAACTCACTCAAGAACAAACACGACAATTACGTGATGTGAAAACATCCTATCCAAAAGAAGAGCGCAGTCCTTTGAATCAAAAAATCCGTAATCTTATGAGATTAAAAGAAGAGGCTGAACAACAAATTAAAGTTGACGCAGAAGCAAATGAGATTAAAGAACATGCAGCAAGAGAAAAAGTCCAATCAATTTTCCCTGCTGTACGCCAGGCAGCAGAACAAGTGTTAAAGGCTAATACCACGACCATCGATCAATCCCTCAATAGCTACAGACTCTTGTCTGCTGACTTACGAAGGGCTTTAGATTTACTACCTGTTAGAGAACGTGCAACGCAACACAGAGAGCTTTCCTCTATTGCAGAACAAGTCAATCGGCATATAGAACAAATTGATGAGCAGGATCGCCAGGTACGTAATCAAATCGCCTTGGCTGTTACAAAAGCACGAGAAACTGTTTCAAAAATGACAGTTCAAGATATGGTTGTTAGCCTTATCGGAGGAAGTTCCAAAGAAGAGCTAAGCGGTTTACTGGATAATACACGGATGAAAGCGATTACAGGTGCTGGAAGTAATGCAGGAGCTCTTGTGGTAGCGGATTTGCCTAAGACATCGCAAAATGAATTGATTCGAGTTCTTATGAATCAGTTAGCAAATACCAAATCAAGCAA
Organism: Legionella sp. km535; assembly: GCF_003990085.1. Classification (NCBI taxonomy): domain Bacteria; kingdom Pseudomonadati; phylum Pseudomonadota; class Gammaproteobacteria; order Legionellales; family Legionellaceae; genus Legionella; species Legionella sp. km535. Next base: position 95,104 of record NZ_RZGU01000016.1, read on the forward strand.
GGCTGGTGTTTTAGGTCAAATTGTTAAAGCTATGGAAAAAGACGTGAATGCTTTGATGAATGGTGAGAAAACTCACTTATCCATCCTGTATGGTAATGGTAAACGTAAAGGCAATGTTGGCAGCGTTCATATTGATATTCGTGACTTCATCAGATCGCCTCAACAAACTCTTAATAGCATTTTCTTCCATTTATACAAACAAGGCTTAAGTGGAGAAGCAGGGCTGGTTATGTCATTAACTTCACCTGAAGAGGTAGGTGCTTTGCTGCAACTTCAGAATTTCGATATGCAAAGTGTTCCTGCTATTGAACATTTGGAAGATCTGACGGGTCTTGTGATGCAAAATGCGAAAAATCCACAAGTTTTATCTAAATTGATGAACAGAACGATCACTGAGCGTGCATTATTCACTGCTTTAAGTCAAACATTAGATGCTTCAAAAGGAAGACCTGGCTTCAAAGCTGAAGAAGTCATCAGTTTTATAGGCACTATGGCTGTGATGTTAGAGGCCGGTCGATTACTTGTTAGTACTCCTACAAAACAACAAAAAAAGGAGTTAGGGTTGGAAGGACTAACTGGAAGTATACAAGGCGCTATTCAGTATGTTCATGTTCCTTTATCAGGTACACCAGCTGTCACTACCTCAATTGCTCCAATGATTGAACCTTCAATACAAGGTTCAGCTGATATGAGTATTCCACCCGTGCTGAATGAACAGAAACAACCAGTTGAACCAAAAATTGATTTGTCAAAAGAACAGACTCAATTTAATCAATTGATGAAAGACTTATTGGCGATTCATACTCATTTGGACAAAAAATACAAAAATGGTGATACAAAATACAAAAGTGCAGCTGAGTTGGTTCAATTCGCTCATAGAGATTTGACGTACTTTGGTGATCAATTCTTCGCTAAGCCCAGCAAAGAGAGGCTTGTGCAGTTAACTAATACGATTAATCATTATACTTATGCCCTCGATCCCGTGCTAAAAATGCATCGTGGAAACTCCTTTGTAAGAGGTCTTGTTGCCACTTTAAAGGGTATATTGGGGGTTATTGCCGCGCTGACTATTGTACCCGCCTTGGTAGTTGAAGCGACAACCAGGAAAGGATATGCAGGTACTTTCTTCACTACTCCAGATACTGCTTCTGCAAAAGCATTTAAACCAGTTCAAGAAGGTTTATTAGAGCAGGAAAAAGAGATAGAGGCAAAAATAAAAGGTCCTCAATAAGGTTTAATATGTTTAAAAAGCTCGATTTTAAATTACCTCAAATCGAGCTTTTTAGGGCCTCTTTATTATGGACGTGTTTAATCGTTCGCAAACACCTCTTTAGCATAGCGTGTCTTTGAATCAGAAATAGCTAGAGATTGGGCTTTGGCTCGACAAAATCCATATCATGCTCCAAAGAGATTTGATGTATTGATGCACCAAGGCAAGCTCAATCACATTATTAGTTCGAATCAAAGAGTTGTCGGGCCAAGGCCCAACGGTTAGACAAGTGAGGATCTCTCAGACACAAGCCACATCCATACGGCTGAGTTGTCATTTAGATGAATGACTTGTCCGCGACATTCAAAGATCTTCTGGATGGCTTAAGCAATTCACGCGGTAATCCCCCCATTTTTAACCGACATCAAAAATAGAGAGTTAAGCAGCCACTAAAGCTAGTTTCTGCCTTGGTGTAATGCCACCGATAGCCATATTAGGTCTTTCATTATTATAAGACC
>NZ_RZGU01000017.1:0-96176 GCF_003990085.1 Legionella sp. km535
TTCAAGTATTAGATCCCGCGGTCTTCGCCGCGGGATTTCGGCTGGGATTTATTTAACGACAGCTACCTAATGCTGAGACATATTGGATCCATGACTTGTAGCCTGTTTGCTCGCAAACAGGCTCATGGTTTCTCAAGCTTCGAAATCGAAGCTTATAGTTTGTGCATAAAATCCTGATTGCAAGCAACTGTCTCTTAGTCACAAATATGGAATCTTGGTGCACAAGAGTCAGTTACGAGCAACCAGGCTTAACTATCTTGCAGGATTCATAACAGACTCAACTTTCTGTAGATGTTTGAGGACAGAACCTTTATTACTCTCCAGAACTGCGGTAGCATTTTCTACCATGCGACGCTGGAATTCTTTATCTTGATGTAATTGTATAATCGAATCAATTAACTCATCCGCCTGGCTCACAATCTGTATCGCTTCAGCTTCTTTGAGATCCTGACATATTGTTTTAAAATTATGTACCTGATTTCCGCTTATAACAGGGACATTCATCGCAATAGGTTCCAGAACATTATGCCCGCCCACTGGCACCAGACTACCGCCAACAAAGGCATAATCACTAATCTGAAATAAACCTAACAACTCACCCAGGCAATCTAAAACCACTACTTCATTTGCACTTGAAACTGTATCCAGGTCACTGCGTAAGCCGGTATTAAATCCAGCTTGCGTACTCAATTGATACACCGTTTGAAAGCGTTCAGGATGACGTGGGGCAATCAATAATATCACGTTAGGAATGGCTTTTTGCAAACGAGGTAACTCAGACAAAATACGAGTTTCTTCATCATCATGAGTACTGGCTGCAATGACCACTGTTTTGTCAGATCCCCAATGACTTTTCAACTCATTAAATCGAGCGCTATCAATTGTATTCGTTTGCAAATCAAATTTCATATTCCCCAAAACCTGAACAATTTCCTTCCTCGCACCCAAAGTAATAAATCGCCTGGCGTCATCATCACTTTGAGGCAAAATAGCGGAGAATTGATTCAAAACCGGTTTAAATAACACCCTAAGCTTCATATATCCTTTTAAGGAACGCTCTGATAAGCGCGCATTAGCCAGCACTAATGGGACTTTGGCTGCATGAGCCTGATCTATTAAATTAGGCCACAATTCAGTTTCCATGATTATCCCAATACGGGGCTGTACCTGCCTAAAAAAACGCTTCAAAACCCCAGCTAAATCGTAAGGTATGTATTGATGAGCAACCTTATCACCAAATCGTGCTTTAACTCGTTCTGAACCCGTTGGTGTCATAGTCGTAACCAGAATAGACCAATGCTTCTCCAGCATGGCATCAATCAAAGGTATTGCCGCTATAACTTCTCCAAGGGAAACAGCATGAAGCCAAACATCTACCGGCTTGCTTTCAAGATCACCAAGACTAAAACGCTCCAATATTCGCATTCGGTATGCTGGTAGTTTTCTGCCCTTCCACCACAGTCTTAAGAGAATAAATGGAGTTAGCAAATACATTAAAAATGAATAGAGCAATCGCATGGAGGTGTACCAAAATCCGAAAAAGGCACAGTATATACCCAAAACAATGAATTGTGCGATACATCACCGTCGAATTGCATCCCCCTCCGTTGACAAATACTCTGAAATTCCATTATGTAAAGGTCTGTTAACAATACATCTATTTATCTCAACTTCCCGCGCTTTATGCCTGAACGATCTTCACTTTTTTAAGCGTAGCTTCCTAAAAGTGTGTCTATTTTTTAATTCCCCTCCTGGCGAACCTCCTACTATCTGCAACAACGCCACATAAAGCACGGGACGTAGGCTAAGAGAGCAATGATCAACAGACCTTGGTGATTTCAAATAGCACCATAGATGATTAAATGAAACATCCTCAACCGGTTTATATTCGTTTCAAGTCCTTATTGCTGTACTACGAAATTAGCTTTTTTACCAATTCTGTTGGATAATTCAACTTGCTGCGCATATATTAAATATATGATGGCATAAATCGTTTATATCCTTTGAGGATTAAAATCAACAATGACTTTTAGGGAATTCTTTACATTATCCACCTGGTGGGGAAAACTTCTCGGAGCTTTCTTTGGATTCTTATCCGCAGGACCTATAGGCGCTCTGTTCGGTATTCTTGTTGGCAATTTTTTTGATAGAGGATTAGCCAGTCATTATTCCAATCCGCATTGGTACTATCATTCTGAAAAAAGAAAGGCGGTACAAAAAGCATTTTTTGAAACTACTTTTTCAGTAATGGGACATATAGCTAAAGCCGACGGGCGTGTTACAGAACAAGAAATTAGTATGGCCAAATTACTCATGAAGGAGATGCGCCTTAATTCTGAGCAAATAGAGCGCGCTAAACGTTTATTCAATGAAGGAAAAAATAAACAGTTCAAACTGGATACCGCACTATTTGAATTAAAAAAAATATGTCGAGATAACCGAGACTTACTGAAATTATTTGTGGACATTCAATATCGAGCAGCTCAGGTCGATGGATTAACCACAGCAAAAATAAAAGTCCTGGATGTTGTTTTTGCCTGTTTAGGCTTTGCCCCCTTGCATAGACAGTATCGATTTTACGATGATTTTAAATACAGCTCCTACGCCCAACAACAGCAGGAACAAGCTCAGCAACAAAATAATCAACAACATCAATACAATGAATACAGCCATAACTATTCATCACAAAAACAGTATCAATACAAACAACAGTCATCACAAAACAATCTGGCTCATGCCTATGCTTTACTAGAAGTCAATCCCAATTCCACGAAACAAGAGGTAAAAAGATCCTACAGACGGTTATTGAGCCGTAACCATCCGGATAAATTAATCGCGCAGGGTTTACCTGAAGAAATGATTAAGCTGGCTAATGATAAAACACACAAAATCATGAAAGCCTATGAACTCATTTGCCAAAATAAAGGCTGGTAACCCCTTAGGATTCAACAGGATTATTTAATAGATCCAGCCCAGCTCGATTCATCATTAGAAGCAATAAAACTATGTAACGAATAGACTGGTTCAATATAAGACTCGAGCATTGAACGAGGCAATGCTTGTGTTTCAGGTAGTTTGGTCATCCAACCGTGCACAAATGAAACAAGTAATCGTCGGCTGAAGTCGTAATCATGATCAGCTCCTGGCATTTGTACAGCAAGATAAGGCCGTTCTCTATATTCTTTTTTTCTATCATTCATTTGAGTTAATACAAAATCGTAATCAAACTGTCCAGCAACATCAAAAATGGGAAAGCGTAATGATGGCGCTTTTTCCTTAATGCTGTCATCGCCATAAGCTGAAATCAAAACCAACCCATTAATCATCTTGGCTTGCGGTTTACTAAAATAATCTAATGAAAGGTTTAATTGCTCACCATAGTGAATCATAATGATGCGTTTATTTTTATCTTGTCTTAAAGAACTGATTACTTCAGGTAATTGTTTAATCCAGGGTACAGTATTTGAAGGAGAGCAATTTATCAGCACTACAGACCAGCCAATTGCTGACAGTTGTTTTGCACATTGAGCCAGTAAATCGGACCATTGCGGTTGTTCTCCTCCACGAACAATCAACACGGCTCCATACTGGTTAGCTTGGGCCGGCCAATAAGGTAATTCTAAAGACTGTTGGTCTATTTTTATCTCAAACTGATCCGCCCAAACACTGGTAGTTATAAAGAAAAAAAGAAGGAGCATCCGTGTCATTTGTTCCATATGTTCCTATGAGTCTATCGAATAACGAACCGGGATTGGTTTATCCCGGTTAATTTGCTTTTAAACCGATTTATCGGAAAGTTCAACACCTGCTGCGTCGAGCATGATGCGAGCTTTATCTGCCATAAGTTGATGCGCCAGTGCGGTAGGATGTACTAAATCGAAAAACAAATATCCATCACAAGCATCCCCTTTAATTCCGGGAGTAACGCTGGAAACCATTTTTAAAACAGATTTACGGCTGGATTGATCGGCGATAGAATTTGCGCAAGTACCTGTGATATTGGTAATGCCATAATCTGCCGCATGTTCCAATACTTCGTTAAACGCGGTGTTCAAATCAAAATACAGCCAATCGACATCGGGATAGGTCTGTTTCATATTGGCAAGCGTTTTATTTAATGCCTCATTATGGTGGCTTGAATAATAGCTCAACGTTTCAATTGAACCAAACTCTATGGCTGCGGGTGTTCTGCCTAAATCAGGTAAATTAAGAACCAGTATGTGTTTTGCTCCCTTCTCCACCAGTTGTTCCAAACCATGAGTAATACCTGTATTGACGTCCATCAATGTTTTTTCGATGTCTTCGGGCATCCCAAGGTAGTTATTGGCACCAATCCAAACAACAAAAAGGCTGTCTTCACTGGCTTTGTCATTATTCGCCAGCAGATAGGTTTTAATCTCTCTTCTCAGGGTAAATAAAACATCATCGTCGTCATCTTCTTCAGATACTCCTGCCCCACCAATCGCATAATCGCTGAGGTGAGATGTCGGATCGTTTGGAAAATAGGAAGCAATCAAACGCTCAATCCAAACGGGTCCATTTGAAAAACGCCCCTCAAAATAAGGTGGAGATTGAGGTAACTGGTGTTTCATGAACTCGTATAAATTCCCATTATCAGATAAGCTGTCACCAAATATAACAACATGATTAAGTGGTGTAGCAGCAACAATTCCAGAAAATAAAAAAGCTCCCACGGTAGCTAATAGTTTCATGAATACCCTTGGTTAATTGATTTTTTTTAAAAAAAACATTGATTATTATATTATGAAACATGCCTATTAATCAATTTTCCCTAAATTGGGAGATGCAATATGCCCTTTAATTTTCATATTGATCTGAACTCTAAACGAATTTATAGTCAGCATTTTTTGAGATATGAACATGACCCAGTTTGAGAAGGAATTTGTTTTAGCATGTCTGGATTTTTTTACACAAATCCTTTCTAATGACGAAGTATTGCAACAGGCTATCGTCGATTTTTCTGGAACTCAGGTTGGAGACTGTCGATACCTTTCCAATGCCTCCATATCTGATTCAGAACTGTGGGATGATGCAGATAAACTGAAATTCTCTGCTGCTTTTTTTGAAGCCACTGCGCGCGCAAATTATCATTATGTGACTGACCCGGGATTATCCATGCAGGCGACTCAAGCTCAAAATCTTTGGGAACAACGGTTCAAGCCTTTACTTGCATCCAACACAGAGGCTAAAGATCGGATCAAATCGATTATTCAAAACTGTAATAATATAAAAACTGAAGTCAAACAGGAAGAACCATCAGATGCGCCACAACATTCCTCTCAGGATAACCGATATACCTTTTTCACTGCTTTAGCTGCTATCGGGGTTGCAACTGCGGTTGGAGCAGCCATAGTCTTTAAACCCTAAATGTACATTTCAATAAGTATTGAGCGTTAGACAAAACTAACGCTCGCACTAAGGCCCGAATTAAAGACCCGCTGAAATTGATAAATTCAATCCATTTGATTCTTCATCGAAAGCATAATCATCGTCTGAATAACTGTCATAAGCATGTGGATTGTACTTACCATGAAGTTCTTCAAGTACATCTTGGACTTCATCCTTAATGTAATGATGAAGGGTGCCTTTGGCTTTTTGTGTATATTTATGAGGTGTTTCATCCTTTTTCATTCGTCTGTCATCATTTGAATCTTTTGGTTGTTGTTTAGTAAAAAAAGCATTTGGATTAATTTTCACTTTCTGTCCTCGATTGAGTATTGCTGTTATTTTTCAGGTCGAGGATATTAAATTCGTAACCGGTTTAAGGCAAGGAAAAACTGTATGTTTTTATTATAATTTAATCCTATAATTTACAAAAAGTTCATCTTTGACAAAGAATGTACTCTTTGGTTTATCCTTTTATATCACTGTTCTTGGGAAACAGGATACTCTTTATATCTTAATACAAAGAACGGAATTAAACATACAGGATAAGCATAGATGAGACTTTGGTGAATAAGGCTATTTGTGGTGTTGAAAAAACATCGCTACTGATTAAAAAAAAAACGCTGAAGCCTGATTAACAGTAGAAAAACTGTTAATCAGGCTTCAGCGTTTTATGGTTCAGATCACTTAAAGTAAAGAGGCAATGACGCGTCCCTACTTATCGAATCAAGCACTTCCAATTAAGGTTAAATTCAATTGCCGGCCACAAACCCAAGCTTTGGTCAAATCTCGAACAACCTCTTTAGACATGCCTTTGGGCAATCTAACAGTAGAGTGGTCATCATGAATTTTAAGACCAGTGATGTAACGGCTTTGTAAACCCGCTTCATTGGCAATAGCACCTACAATATTTCCGGGTTTTACGCCATGAACTTTACCCACATCAATGCGGAACAAATCCTGAGCCTGTGGTTCATCATTAAATTTTTTGCGTTCGTCTCCAAAGTTTTTTCTGTCACCACCAAAACTTTTACGATCACCACCAAATCCCCTTCTGTCTTCGCCAAAACGAGAGTTACGCTCTGAGCGACCGTCACCATTACGGCTAACACGACCTTCTTTTGCAGGTCTGGGGGATTTGGGTAAAGCCAATTCTTTTTTCCAAGGCAAATCTTTATGCAGTAATAAGGCAAGAGTAGCTGCAACGTCTACTGCTGATACTTCATTTTCCTTAATGTATTCTTCGACAATACGCTTGTAAGAAGGTAGATTTGCATGCTCCAGACGATCTGTAATATTTGCCATAAAGCGCTTTTGTCTGGCTACCTGAATCATATGATCATTAGGTACATTGACTTTTTCAATACGTTGACGAGTATGTCGCTCAATACTGCTGATTAAACGTGATTCTTTGGGGGTTACGAATAAGATAGTTACCCCGGAACGACCTGCCCGTCCAGTCCGGCCAATGCGATGTACATACGTTTCATTATCATGAGGTAAATCATAATTAATAACATGGGTAACTCGTTCTACATCCAAACCACGAGCCGCTACGTCGGTTGCAACCAGAATGTCAATGGCACCTTGTTTGAATTGGGAAATAATACGCTCGCGCAATGCCTGAGTAATATCGCCATGAATTGCCATTGCCCGCAGACCCTGTTGTTGCAATAACTCAGCAACCTCTTCTGTGCTGCTTTTGGTACGAACAAAGACAATAACACCCTGATAATCTTCAACTTCCAAAACACGAACCAATGCATCAGGTTTCTGATGCCCTGAAGCAAACAGAAATCGTTGTTCAATACTTTTTACAGTAGCTGTTTCCATTCGAATTTCGACAGAAGCTGGATCAGTTAAATAAGTATTGGCGATTTGACGAATACGGTGTGGCATAGTCGCTGAAAACAAAGCGATTTGCTTCTTCTCAGGTAACTTCGCCAAAATTGTTTCGACATCTTCGATGAAACCCATTCGCAACATTTCATCTGCTTCATCCAGAATAAACGTACGCAAATTCTCCAAAGGTAAGGTACCTTTGTCTATATGATCCAGGATACGACCAGGAGTTCCAACCACAACCTGAGCGCCGCCACGTAATTGTTTTAACTGACGACCATACTCCTGACCGCCACACAATACAGCAATAGTAGTGCCGCGTTGATGTCTGCTTAATAATTCAAATTGTTCAGCAACCTGAATAGCTAACTCACGGGTAGGCGCAATAATGAGTGCCTGTGTCCCTTGTATTGTTGGTGACAGATTCTGAAGTATTGGTAATGCAAAAGCGGCTGTTTTACCTGTACCTGTTTGAGCTAAGGCAATTGCATCGCGCCCTTGCAATAACAACGGCATAGTTTGTGCCTGTATAGGAGATGGTGTTGTAAACTTCATATCCTCCAGTGCCTTGTTCAAAGCATCTGAAAAATTAAAAGCGGAGAAATTGGTAATTTCTTGAGTCATAGTGTTCCTGATATAGTAAAGCGTAAATCTGAAAAGAGTAAGTAATATAAAAATTGCTCAGTATAATAACAAAATAAACAAGATGATGCACTATATTTATTAATATTCTCCAAAAAAGCAAGCTATTTGTATTGAGAAATACTGATTTTTATTACCAAAACAGATCAAAACAAGGACAAAAAGACCACAAAATCAACCAAATTATACGATGATTGCCAGGGTTTCCTCTAACAATTCAAATGTTGCAGGCAAATGCCCAATGTATTCCCCATCTGCCTCAACAATTATAATACTATTATCTTTTGGTTCAATAGTTACTTTTTTCGCTTGCACGTATTGAACGTTCTTTTCCAAAATATGACGTCCAGAATATATTTTTGGCAACTTCAGAAGAGCATCTAATTTTGTGAAATCGTGAAAAAGCACCACATCAAGAAGCCCATCCCCCACTAAAGCCTTTGGAGCGACGTGCATGCTGCCACCAAAAAATTGGCCATTACATGCCGCCATCAAAAGAAGAGAACAATCAAAGAATGAAGCCTCATCAATTTGAATTCGAACTACTGGTCTCTTGTAGGTAAACAATCCTACTAAAGAGTAAAATAAATAATTAAGCGAGCCGCCCAATTTTTTTAACCATCGACTGTGAGTTACCTTCGAAACGACCTGTCCTGATAAACCACAGCTGGCAATGTTAATAAAATAGCGAGGAAGTTGATCTCTAAATCGAATACTCCCAATATTGCTACTCACAAATTGGTTGTTTTTTAATCGTTCCAAAAATTGGCTGATATTCTGCCGAGGAAATTGTCTGATGAAATCCCCGCCACAACCGGCATTTAAAAAAGCAATTTTCGTTTTTTTAATCGCAATTATATTCTGTTTAATCAAACCGTTAATCGCGTAGCTTAACGTACCATCTCCCCCTATGATTAATAAATAATCAGGTTCTTCAGACAACAATTCCTGCGTCAGAGGAGTGAGTTCCTCGACACCAGTTGATATTCTGTAATCCATTACATCAAATAATGAGCTTAATTCGGGTTGAATCATCTGCCAGATTTTTTTACCTTGCCCACCGCCTGATGCAGGATTAATAACAACTGCAAGGCTGGTCATATTAAAGCAGCCAACCGACACGCTTGATCAATGGCATGGCGTGCGTCAAGTTCCAGAGCTTTATACGCACCACCCACCAAATGAACGGTTTTCCCTATTTGCTTTAAGGGTTCATACAATTCTTTTAACTCAGTTTGCCCCGCACAAATCACCACAGTATCTACATTTAAAATTTCAGATTTATCGTCAAGTTTGATATGCAAACCTTGATCATCAATGGCCTCATAGCTAACACCAGAAATCATCTTTACTTTTTTATGCTTTAAGCTTAATCGATGAATCCAGCCTGTCGTTTTACCTAATCGTTTGCCCATTTTTTCATTTTTACGTTGTAATAAATACACTTCTCGAGGACTTGGAGCATTTTGCGCTGGTTGCAATCCACCGCGATGTTCTCCTTTAATATCAATACCCCATTCTTCATAAAATTGATTTACAGTAGTGTGATGTTCATGAGTTAAAAATTCAGCGACATCAAAACCAATGCCCCCAGCGCCTATAATCGCGACACGCTCACCGACTGCTTTCTTGCGATTGATTACATCAATGTAACTCACCACCTTCTCATGCTCGATACCTTTAATATCCGGAGTACGAGGTTTAATACCAGTGGCAAGAACTACTTCATCAAAACTGTGTAACAAATCCACATTGGCCTCAGTATTCAAACGAAGATCAACCTTGAATTTTTGCAACTGGTACTTAAAATAATTCAGTGTATGCTGAAAATCTTCTTTACCAGGAATTTGTTTCGCCAGATTAAACTGGCCACCCAAACGATCGCTTCGCTCAAATACAGTGATTTGATGTCCTCGTTCAGCAGCTACTGCAGCAAAAGCCAACCCCGCGGGACCAGAACCTACAACCGCGATCGATTTGGGCTGATGAACTTCTTGATAGACTATTTCAGTTTCATTACAGGCGCGTGGATTGACCAGACAGGATGCTGATTTATTAACAAAAACCTGATCCAGACAGGCTTGATTGCAGGCAATACAGACATTAATAGCCTCAGACTCACCTCGTTTTGCTTTTTCAGCAAATTGAGGGTCTGCCAATAGCGGTCTGGCCATGGAAATCATATCCGCAAACCCATCTTCCAACAATTGATTCGCCAGTTCAGGAGTATTAATACGATTGGAGGTAATAACCGGAATAGTCACCTCCGGTTTCAAATGCTTGGTTATCGGTGTAAATGCTGCTGGAGGCACCATAGTTCCAATAGTCGGTATACGCGCCTCATGCCAGCCAATACCTGTGTTAATTATCGTGGCTCCCGCTTGCTCAATAGCTTTAGCTAGAATAACCACCTCTTCCCAACTGCTTCCCTCAGCAATCAGATCGAGCATGGACAATCGATAAATGATAATAAATTTTTCACCAACCGCTTCACGTACAGCACGCACTACTTCAACTGGAAAGCGAATTCGATTTTGATAACTACCACCCCACTCATCTCGTCGATGGTTGGTATGAGACACAATAAACTGGTTGATCAAATACCCTTCACTACCCATTATTTCAACCCCATCATAACCTGCCGCTTGAGCAAGTCGTGCACAACGGGCAAAATGTTTGATGGTTTTTTTAATACGCCATTGACTCATGACCCAAGGTTTAAATGGGCTGATTGGCGACTTAATGCCGCTAGGTGCGACAATAAACGGGTGATAGCCATAACGGCCAGCATGCAGAATTTGCAGCGCTATTTTACCACCGGCTTCATGTACCGTATGAGTCACTAATTCATGTCGATGCTGTTCTTTGCTGTTGGTCAATTTCGCCGCAAAAGGAGCCAAACGACCCGCTCGATTAGGAGCAAAACCTCCGGTCACGATTAAACCAACCCCACCTAAAGCGCGTTCACGATAGAATTCAGCCAACCGCTTTAAACTTTCTTTATCTTCTTCAAGGCCTGTATGCATAGACCCCATCAACAACCGATTTTTAATTTGGGTAAAGCCTAAATCCAGCGGCTGAAACAAAGTTTTAAATGGCGTATTATCAATTCTCAATTCCATGAGTGCTCTCTAATTAAAGACATCAAAATAGAAAGTATAAACCCTGCTTGTGATACAGCAACACCTTTTTTACTTTGATGTGAATTTAATGAAAAAACATTCTGAAAACAATAAGGTTACTTAATTGTATTCCAAAGCATTCAGGACTTACAAAAAACTCCAAGGTCAAGGTAAAAGACCTTTTTAATAAGGGAGTTTAAATGTACTAAATGACCGAATTAAAAATATTTTTTAACAAAGAGATTGGGCGTTTTTTCGCTCTGTACATAACAAAAAAACTGTCTTCCCCACGCTACGCGCGGTGGAGAGGGGAATTGATTGAAATAAGATCAATTTCCCCGGACACTAGAAAGCGCCTGTGCGGGCAAGACCAATTTTTTATCATGTACAGAACGTATTTCGTAAGTCCTGTGGCATTAATCTTTATCTTGAGCAATACTTATAACCCGAACATCAAACAAGAGAAAATTATGACAAAATGTTCTGCTCTTATTATTGCTTCATTACTCTGCTTTAATGCAGCCCATGCAGCGGAAATGTCCGCTACAGTCAATGCAACGGGGACCAATCAGAACCCAATTGGTTCGGTGGTTTTTACTGAAACGCCTTTTGGTCTGCTGATTAAACCGAATCTGACAGGGCTTGCTCCTGGACTACATGGCTTTCATTTACATCAACATGCTGATTGCGGTTCTGACGGCATGGGAGCTGGTGGTCATTATGATCCTGCTAATACCAATAGCCATCAAGGGCCTTATGGTAATGGACACTTGGGTGACCTTCCAGTACTTTATGTATCTGATGATGGAGTAGCCAACACACCGACCCTTGCTCCACGATTAAAATTAAATGATTTAAAGGGCTTATCAGTAATGATTCACGCCAATGGTGATAATTATTCAGATACTCCCCCCTTGGGCGGTGGTGGAGCACGGGTAGCCTGTGGTGCAATCAAGTAAGATTCTTTTTGCCAACTGCGGGCTTAATCCCCGCAGCTTTTGCTTGTTTAAACCATACTACACTTATCACGTGTTAAAACATTCTCTTACTCACATACACCGCATGAATAACAGCACTTATTCTGCCAACACGAGCTATGGCTGCGGCTGAAAATCCGTGTTCATTTAATTGACGTGCATGTGAGCTGATACATGCTCCACAACCATTGAGTGATGAAACAGCTAGAGACAAGGTTTCAAAAGTGATTCTGTCGACGCCAGGGTTCATCATACCCTGCATTCTTAACCCGGTGGGTATCTGTTCCACTTCAGGATGTTCAGTCAAATGGACAAACCGGTAATAAATATTGGTCATCGCCATTAAACTTGCTGCTAATTGTGAGGCGTTAATGACCGACTCATCCTGAATTTCTTCTTTAATTTCTTTAATTAAATCCTGATCGCCTAGTGCATAAGCGACTGCCAGAGCAGAACCTAAAATCTGATGGTTACTCAGCCCATCATTGAAGGATACGTCAAGAACCTTGCTTAAATTCAAGCGTATGTCTTTAGCAATCTCTGGCAATGTATTTTTTATATTCTCAATCATGACACATACCTCTACGTGAATTTATTTTAAATGGATGGTTTCTTCGCCTTTTTTCCAATTGCATGGGCATAGCTCATCTGTTTGTAACGCATCTAAAACCCGTAACACTTCTGTTGGATTTCGCCCTACATTTAAATCGGTAACCATCACAAAACGGGTAACTCCCTGAGGGTCAACAATAAAAGTAGCTCGTTGAGCAACACCTTCCTGCTCATCTAATATCCCTAATTGGCTACACAACTCCCTCTTTACATCAGCAAGCATTGGAAAAGGCAAGTTATTTAAATCCGGGTGTTGATTTCTCCATGCCAAATGAACGAATTCGCTGTCTGTACTGCCTCCAAGCACTTGAGCATCCCGATCAGCAAATTCAGAATAAAGCTTGCCAAATTCAGCGATTTCTGTGGGGCAAACGAAGGTAAAATCTTTGGGCCAGAAAAAAAGAACCAGCCATTTCCCCTGATAAGTCTCATTTGTGATCACTTGAAACGCATTATTCAAATCATTACTGACGGTTGATTTAATTTGAAAAACCGGAAATTTATTGCCTACGGTAATCATGAACATTCTCCTAAGTGGATTAATCTGTCGTTCATCTTTAATTTAGGTGATATCTACATATAAATAAAATCGATTGTTTTTATTATAATGATAGATTTTATTGATTTATAATGTAAATTTAATCCCATTGTGTAAAAAATTTGGCTTTTGTGGTTTTTATACACTACTTTTATAGAAGGGCCTGTTAAGGAATATTCTGTATGGAAGACCCATTCTCTGCATTGCTAAAATCCCTACAATCGGTATTTCATTTGGAAGCAATGAGAAACGGCAAATACTGCTATCCGGCTGTTCAACAGCTTAAAGATGCAACAGAACGCTATAATCCTAATACAAAAAATTCCTTCATCGCTCTACTTCGCGCCCTGAGAGAGGCGCTTCCTCACATTGAAAAATGGAGGGTTAATTTTGATGCTATCAGGCAATCAATGGATACAATGGCTAAACTCCATCATATGCCTTCAATAGATTGGAATAAGATGTTATCGCATCCTAAAGTATCTCCAAAGTTTCAATTCAGCGCACTAAATCACTCACGCTCTGAAGATAATCTGCTCGTATGGCTCACAAAGAAAACAGGGACGCCCCATACCAAGATGGATCACAGCGAGTTAACCCAGGCAATGTTGGACAATCAAGACAGGCATGGATTTAGTCAAAAATTAAATGCACATTTAGAAAAGCAACCGGATTTTTTATTTAACTTGATTATGCAATCAGAAAAGAATTTTATTAAAATATCTCATTCTCGACTTAGCCTGCATTTAACCGATATCCAACTGGCCAAAGCGATTATTCAACATACTCCCAATATGATACAGATACAAAAAGATCCCTTTGAACAGGTGGAATTGTTAATTCATAAACTCAATGACATATTATCTAACGGCCGATCGGTTTCAACCTTACTACGTAACGGTAAAGCCAAGCCCATATTAGATGCTTCTATATTTTTCAAAATATATCAAAGTGAAGAGTACGCAAATCGCCATGAAAAAAAACCATCGGTACCCACTGTAGTTAAATCAGAGTCATTTAAACCCCGTTTATAAATCAGGAACCCAGGGTTAATTTCTGTTAGATACTCACTTTTTATAAGCTAAATCGCCTCACATTAACGCAGAGTAAAATATTAGGGTCTGTTGACCATTCAAGTTTCGACGTCCCGCGACTTCTTCGCGGGATCCAATCCAATCTTTATAGGCGCAATATATTCTTGTTTTGCGCAAGATCTATCGATTCCGCGAACAAGTCGCGGAAAGTAGGCTTGAATATAATGAAATATCAACAGCCCCTAAAAAAATGAGAAACGCTAAGGGATGAACCCTGGAATCGAAATTCCAGGGCAAATAGAACGAAACCTTTAATCCAGTAATCCCAAAGATTTAACAGTGTCGCGCTCTTGTCTCAACTCATTTAGAGTAATGTTAAACTTCTCTTGACCGTAATCATTTAATTGTAAGTTATCAATTACAATTAACTCACCTTTCTCGCGTCGGCATGGAACAGAGAAGATCAAACCTTCATCAATACCGTACTCCCCTTGAGATCGACGCGATACAGAGAACGATTCACCTGCTGGAGTATCGGTTACTAAATGATTCACCCCAACAACAACACCATTGGCAGCTGAAGCAGCAGAAGAAGAACCACGTGCTTTAATTACCGCAGCGCCTCTTTGTTGAATCATAGGCACAAAAGTATCTTTTAACCAGGACTCATCATTGATCACTTTGGCAGCAGAAACCCCATTAATTTTAGCATTATAAAAATCAGGATATTGTGTTGCAGAGTGATTACCCCAAACAGTCATTTCAGTTACGGCAGTAACATCCACACCCGCTTTTTTAGCCAATTGAGTTCGTGCTCTTAACTCATCAAGGGTGGTCATGGCGAAAAATCGATCATTGGGAATGTCTTTAGCATGATGCATGGCAATCAGGCAATTAGTATTGCAAGGATTTCCAACTACAAATACTCTGACGTCATCACTAGCGTAATCATTAATGGCCTTACCTTGCTTCGTAAAGATGCCGCCATTAATCTGCAATAAATCAGAACGCTCCATACCTTGTTTACGAGGTACTGAGCCTACTAATAACCCCCAGTTAATGCCATCCATTGCCGTATTCAGATCAGAGGTACACACAATGCGTTTTAATAAGGGGAAAGCACAATCATCCAGCTCCATAGCAACACCTTCCAGTGAAGGAAGAGCAGCCTCGAGTTCCAGAAGATTCAACTCCACTTCAGTGTCAGCACCAAACATTTGGCCTGATGCAATCCGAAACAATAATGCATAGCCTATTTGTCCCGCTGCGCCTGTAACCGCGACTCTCACTCGTTTCTTAGACATTTTATTTCCTCTTATTTAACCATTCTTTAGCTAAAAATAACGCAGCAATGCTGCGCGCCTCGGTAAAATCCGGTTTCTCCAATAACTCCATAGCAGCACTTAGAGGCCACTCAACCAGTTCAGGTGGTTCCGGTTCATCCCCTGATAAAGGCGAATGATACAATCCCTGAGCCACAACCACCTCAATTCGTGCTCCAAAATAACCTGGTGCCAAACTCATTGCACGAATCCAATGAAGTTCTTTCGCTGCAAATCCAGTTTCTTCCCGCAACTCTCTATTTGCAGCTTCAACAGGAGTCTCACCTTGATCAATAACCCCTTTAGGAAAAGCCAACTCATAATTATCAGTACCTGCGGCATATTCCCGAACCAATAATAACGAGTCTCCAGGAGTAATCGCAACTACTAAAACAGCTCCGTGTCCATGACTTTTAATGCGTTCATAAATTCTTTTAGCGCCGTTAGAAAACTCTAAATGCATCTCTTCAACAGTAAACAACCGTGATTTGGCAATCACCGCTCTCCGTTTACAAATTGGCTTTTCTCTCATAGTTCAATATCACTTATTTGGTGACAAAACAGTTGTCATGATACTATCGCATTCTCAAACAAGCCAGTCTAAAAATTTTAATGCGTCCATTATCTCTGTACATCCATATACCATGGTGCATTCGTAAATGCCCTTACTGCGATTTTAACTCTCACAAAAGCCCTGATGCCTTACCGGAACTCCAATATGTTCGTGCATTAATTGAAGATTTACAATCCGATTTAACTCAGTTTCCGGTTCGAGAAATCACCTCTATTTTTATTGGAGGAGGCACTCCCAGTCTTTTTTCTGCAGAAGCCTATAACATCTTATTTACTCAGTTAAAGCAATTACTTCCTTTTGCTCCCGATATTGAAATCACAATGGAAGCAAATCCTGGCAGTGTTGAACAACAGCGCTTCACTGAATACAGACAAACGGGCATCAATCGTCTGTCACTGGGAATCCAGAGTTTCAATCCTGTTCATTTAAAAGCACTGGGACGAATACATGACGAACATCAAGCCCATACAGCCATAATTGCTGCTCGAGCAGCCGGTTTTGATAATCTTAATCTCGACATCATGCACGGCTTACCCAATCAAAGTGTCGAACAGGGACTTGCTGATCTGACCACTGCCTTAAGCCATCAGCCAGAACATTTATCCTGGTACCAATTAACCATAGAACCAAATACTGTATTTTACAAAGTAAAACCGCCTCTTCCATCTGAGGATGATGCGTTTTTATTAGAAGAGCAAGGTTTGAACCTGTTAGGGGAATCAGGTTATTCACGTTATGAAATTTCCGCATTTTCACAATCTGGCAGACAGGCACGTCACAACCTGAACTACTGGCTGTTTGGCGATTATCTGGGAATAGGCGCTGGAGCACATGGAAAAATTACCACAGCACACTCGATACAAAGAACCAGAAAACACCGTCAGCCTAAAGATTATTTAAACCCGGACAAACCCTACCTGGCACATAGTGAAAAAGTAAAGGATGACGATTTATTATTTGAGTTCATGCTCAATACAACTCGCCTGGAACAACCCATTCCGTTGGACTTATTTAATCAAACAACAGGATTAAACTTAAATCGATTGCTCCCCAAATTAAAAATCGCTCAGGATAAAAATCTTATCGTTTTAACCAATGACTATTGGCAAGTGTCTCCACTAGGAAGACGCTTTACTAATAACCTGCAAGCCCTTTTTTTACCCTGAGCCTTAATTAATGCGGTCATGACTCATGCAAATCAATTCACTTCAAACTCAGCCAAAATCCTCTCTCTGACAGGGCTCATCAAGCTCCTGTCACTTGCAATAAAATCACTAGAATCAATTAATTCCAAAAAAATAACTTTCAGTTGCTAGAACATTAAGATTATCTCATAATAAAAAATATTTTTGCTTAAGGAGCTCCAGGTGACTCTATTTCTATTCTTGGTAATTCTTGCCTATTTAATGGGTTCATTTTGCTCTGCAATCATCGTTTGTCGAGTATTTGGGTTACCTGACCCCACAGTAGAGGGTTCAAAAAATCCAGGTGCTACCAATGTCCTGCGCCTGGCAGGAAAAAAATATGCCGCCTTGGTGATGGTTGGCGACGTTCTAAAAGGAACTATTCCGGTTTTAATTGCAAAAGCACTAGGCGCAACTCCAGTCACTATAGCATTTACAGCATTGGCAGCTGTTGTTGGTCATATGTTTCCCGTGTTTTTTAAATTTAAAGGAGGAAAAGGTGTCGCCACAGCGATAGGTGCATTGCTAGGATTTCACTTTATTATTGGCGTCCTGGTTGCTGCAACCTGGTTATTAGTCGCTAATTTTTCTCGATACTCCTCTTTAGCCTCAATTGTTTCCATATCCTTATCGCCCTTCTACACATTACTTCTGGTTGGTCAACTGGATATATTTCCTCCATTATTCTTTATAGCTCTTTTGGTGCTTTATAAACACAAAAACAACATTAACCGATTAATCGATGGTGTAGAGCCAAAAATAAAATTCAAACAAGGCGTCATTAAAGACATCATGGAATCCCCTCCCGTGATCAATGAAAATGAAGAGATTCCATCGCCAAAACCCGTTGCCCATGCAGCTAAAACAGAACCAGTACAAGCTAAAGAAAAAACAAAAGAAAAAAAACCTAAATCAAAAGCACCAGCAAAGGACACTAAAACTACCAAAACGGCAACCAGAAAAACAAGCAAAACAGAAGAGCCTGTAACAAAGGCGAAAGCAACTAAACCTAAAACAACAAAACCAAAAGTAGCAAAACCAAAAACAACCAAACCTAAAGAAGAATAATAATTAAGTGAGTACCTATATCGGGTACTCATCATCCCCCTGAATGGTCAGATTTGAGCGCAGGTTGCGAAAACGCCCTTTTGAAAAAAGCGCAGTGTACATCAAGTACATAAGCATTTTTTAAAAGGGCGTTCTCGCAAGATGCGTCAAATACACCAAACCTCTGAACGGTCGGATTTGAGTGCAGGTTATGAGAACTCCTTTTTGAAGAAAGCGCAGTGTACATCAAGTACATGAGCATTTTTTTAAAAGGGCGTTCTCGCAAGATGTGCCAAATACATCATACCCTTGAACGGTCGGATTTGAGTGCAGGTTGCGAAAACTCCCTTTTGAAAAGGGCACAGTGTACATCAAGTACATGAGCATTTTTTAAAAGGGAGTTTTCGCAAGATGCGCCAAATACACCAAACCTCTGAACGGTCGGATTTGAGTGCAGGTTGCGAAAACTCCCTTTTAAAAAAAGCGCAGTGTACATTAAGTACATGAGCATTTTTTTAAAAGGGAGTTCTCGCAAGATGCGCCAAATACGTCCGTTCAGGCGAGGGGCCAGCGCGCTTTGACAACCACCTCCGCCCCCAAATCCCTCTCACCCAAGACCATTCTCAAACAACCTGCATACGCAACCATTGCACCATTATCGGTACAATATTCAAGAGCAGGAAAATAGACTTCACCATTGATGCTGGCCATCCACTCTTTTAAAGCAAAACGCAAAGCATTGTTCGCCCCTACGCCACCGGCAACAACCAGACGCTTGCAATTGGATTGTTGAATTGCCCTTTTGGCTTTGATAATTAGCGTTTCTACTACAGCGTTTTGAAATGCTTTTGCAATTTCTGAACGATCGGAGTCTTGTTTTGCACTTTGATTCCAGGTATTTAATGCAAACGTTTTTAATCCGCTAAAACTGAAATCCAATCCTGGCCTATCGGTCATTGGGCGAGGAAATCGATAGGGTGTTGTGGTGCATTGATCGGCGAGTCTTGCTAATACTGGACCACCGGGATAGGGAATGCCCATGAGCTTGGCGGTTTTATCAAATGCTTCGCCTACTGCATCATCCAGTGTATCGCCTAACAATTGATACTCACCCATCTTTTTTACTTCTATGAGTTGGCAATGCCCACCTGAAACGAGCAAGGCGATAAAGGGAAACTCCAGGGTTGGCGTTTCCATTTTTGCGGCCAATAAATGAGCTTCCAAATGATGAATTGCCAGAGCAGGAATTTGTAAGGCATAGGCAAAACTTTTTGCAAAACAGGAACCAACCAGTAATGCTCCGATTAAACCCGGACCTGCGGTATAAGCGATGCCATCCAGCTCGTTTTTATTTAATTGAGCGCGTTTGAGTACTTCATCGACCAGAGGAATTAAATAATTGACATGATCTCTTGATGCTAGTTCAGGGACAACTCCTCCATGTATTCTATGGGTTTCTATTTGTGAATGCAGGGCGTGAGCCAATAACCCGGATTTTGAATCATAAATTGCTACGCCTGTTTCATCACAGGACGACTCGATACCTAATACACGCATACACTACCCCAATACTGGCAATCAATAACCACGTGTGATTATATCACAAGCTCAGTCATGAACCGAAAGTAAAATTCATTCGATTAATGCTCTGGTCAGGCCTCAGAAAAAAACTTAAGCCGATTAATCGTTCTCAAGGTAAACCGACTACCTTCGATATTCATTCCATGAATAAAACAAAATTATCACATTAGATAAAATTGCGTTATAATGAATTATTAATAAAATAATAAGAAAGATTTAGTTTGGACTTGACGAGTGCTTCAACTAGCACTAGAATTGCCCACCTATTGAGATCAAATAACCAGAGGATTAGTTAATGCCTACCGTTCGTGTAAAAGAAGGCGAAAACCCAGAATATGCACTGCGCCGTTTCAAGCGCTCTTGTGAAAAAGCCGGTATTTTAACCGAATTACGCCGTCGTGAATTTTATGAAAAACCAACCGCTGAGCGTAAACGCAAACAAGCTGCTGCAGTAAAACGTCATCTGAAAAAAATTTCTCGCGATACTTCTTCACGACGTAGCATGAAACACCGACGTAAATAAGATTTACGCATTCGTTCACCCAATATTTGTTGAGTGAATGTTCAGATACAATACCAAGGTCACATTCTCATGTGGCCTTTTGGTTTTTAAGGAATAAATTATGTCCATAAAAGAACGTCTCAATAACGACATTAAAGACGCCATGCGCGCTAAAGATAAAAATTTACTGACTACACTTCGATTGATCACCGCTGCGGTGAAACAAATTGAAGTAGACGAGCGTATCGAAGTTACTGAAGAGCGGATGCTGGCCATTTTGGACAAAATGACCAAGCAACGTAAAGAATCCATCTCTCAGTATGAAAAAGCAAATCGCGATGATCTGGTTGCTCAGGAACAATTTGAACTGGAAATAATATCCAAATACCTGCCTGAACCCTTATCCGCAACAGAAATCGAGAACATGATCCAGGAGGCCATTACTGCAACAGGAGCGGAAAAAATGGCCGACATGGGTAAAGTAATGGGACAACTTAAAGCAAAACTGCAAGGTCGCGCTGATATGACTCAAGTGAGCGCCTTAATCAAGGCCAAACTGAGCTAAGGGATATTATGTCTGGCTTAATTCCACAGCCATTCATTGATGATCTCCTGCATCGCACCGATCTGGTTGAATTAATTGACAGTTATGTTCCTCTGAAAAAAAGAGGAACAAGTCATATTGCCTGCTGTCCATTTCATAATGAAAAAACCCCTTCCTTCAACGTCGTAGCCAAAAAACAGTTTTATCACTGCTTTGGTTGTGGCGCATCAGGTAATGCGATCAGTTTTCTGATGAACTACCTGAATCAAGGCTTTATTGATGCTGTTGAAACTCTGGCGACTCGACTTGGATTAACCGTCCCCAGAGATGGTCAGGTAGAAAAAAATAATACATCCAATGACTTATATAAATTACTGTCTGAAGTCAGCCAGTATTATCAAAAAAAATTAAAACACGATGGACAGAGTGCTATCGATTATCTTCGCAAAAGAGGCCTGAGCGGAGCTGTAGCCAAGCTCTATCAATTAGGTTTTGCCTCTGATGGCTGGCACAATCTTGAAAAATCATTTCCTCGAAATCAACGTGAGTTGATAGCAACAGGAATGTTAATTAAGAATGATGACGGAAAAATCTATGACCGTTACCGAAACAGGATTATGTTCCCGATTCATGATCGCCATGGACGAATTATTGGATTTGGCGGACGGGTTCTGGATCCCGAACATAAACCCAAATATCTGAACTCCCCTGAAACAGTGATTTTTCAGAAAAGTCGCGAACTATATGGCTTGCATCAGATTTTAAGTCAAAACAAAACCACCGAATACATTATTCTGGTTGAAGGGTATATGGACGTCATTGCCCTGGCTCAGCATGGATTCATGAATGCCGTAGCGACATTAGGCACAGCGACAAGCACCTACCACATCCAATTATTGGCGAAACATACCAAACACCTGATTTTTTGTTTCGATGGCGATGCTGCAGGACGGCAGGCAGCATGGAGAGGATTGGAAAGCAGCTTGCCTCATTTGAACTCAGGATTGGATGCAGGATTCATTTTTTTACCTGACGGACATGATCCCGACAGTCTGGTGCGCGAAGAAGGAAAAGAGAATTTTTTAGCCCGCCTTAAACAAGCAATCCCCCTGCATCGATACTTCTTTGACAGCTTGGCCAAGGACATTAATCTTCAAAGTCCAGCAGGGAAAACGCAACTCATTAATTCAGCTAAACCTTTTTTACAAAAAATGGAAGAAGGTTCTTTCAAGCAACTATTGATTGATGATTTAGCCCGATTGACTCACATAGACAACCACAGACTCAATCAACTCATTACCCAGCAAACAGAAGTTAATGCAACGGAGCAAACAGCGAGCATTTCAAGATCGCCGCTGAGAATAGCTATTGCACTGCTCTTACAAAATCCTGACATTTACAAACGTATCACACAGCAAATTTCCCCGGATCTACTGAATAAAAAAGAACATCACATTTTACTTCAGATACTCCACCAATTAGAATTAAACCCTCAGGCAACTACAGCAACATTAATCGAATACTGGCGCACTACTCAGTATTTTGAAGCGATTAATCGTTTAGCCTCATGGGATCATCAAGTTCCTGAAGAAGAGCTAATAAAAGAATTTATTGATACGTTATTATTTTTACAAAAGCAGAATAAAGAGCTTATAATAAGACAATTGATTGATAAATCCCGGAAAGAGGGTTTAACCGAAACCGAACGCAACAATTTACAGCAGATGTTAAAAGAAAGGCATCATCAGACGGATTTAGAAAAATAAAAAATCTGAAAGGCTGGTATGTTGACGCTACCCGGTTTATAATCAAACCCTTTTTGTTGACCCTAATTGTTCCTAAAAGAAGTGCCTATGACCACAAATGACCAAGAACAGCAAAGCTCACAAATTACCAAAGTCATTAGCCTTGGTAAAGAACAAGGTTATTTGACCTATAGTCAAATAAACGACCTACTGCCTAATATAGTAGATACAGAGCATTTTGATGTCATCATAAGCATGCTTGAAGGCATGAACATCAAAGTATTTGAGCAACCACCGGGAGATGATGAACTCGCGCTCCTGCTCAATACTGAAGAAGTGCCTGATATCGAAGAAGCAGCTATGGTACTGGCGTCGGTTGATAAGGAAACAGGTCGAACCACCGATCCTGTGCGGATGTACATGCGAGAAATGGGAACAGTAGAACTACTGACCCGTGAAGGTGAAATACGCATAGCCAAACGGATTGAAGAAGGGATTTATCAGGTACTAAAATCTCTTGCCCACTACCCTGAAACAGTACAATTAGTTCTTGATGATTACGATCGCTTCAACGCTGAAGAGATACGACTCAATGAAATTATCAGTGGTTTTGCTGACTCAGATGAAGAAATTGCCCCAGCTGCCAATATTGGCTCCATGCTTGATGAAGATCAGCAGGAAGAAGTCATTCTTAGTGTTGTTGATGAAGAAGACGAAGATGGTGAAGGTGGACTGGCAGAAGTCGATGACGGCCCCAATCCTGAGCAAGCCAAAGTGTACTTTGATGAACTGCGGGAAAACTTCAACAATGCGATGGTCGCATTAAAAGAACACGGCAGAACCAATAAAAAGACTTTGGAATTACTGGAAATTATGTCCGATTCCTTCCTGAAACTGAAACTCACCTCAAGACAGGTTGATCGATTAACACGTCATTTCCGCCAACTCCGAAATCACATTAGAGAATTTGAGCGCGGAATCATGCGTCTTTGCATTGAAAAAGCCCGCATTCCACGCAAACTATTCATTGACACATTCCCAGGCCAGGAAACTGATCTGACATGGCTAGAAACCCTTTGCGCAAAACAGGCGAAAAAACTGGATTTAGCGCGCATAGAAGAACATAAAGAAGAAATTTTACGCCTACAAAGCAGACTAGCCTCCTTTGAAGTTGAATACGGCTTGATCATCAGTGAAATTAAAGACATTAATCGTAAAATGTCTATTGGTGAAGCTAAAGCAAGACGCGCTAAAAAAGAGATGGTTGAAGCAAACTTGCGTTTGGTAATTTCGATTGCCAAGAAATACACCAACCGAGGACTGCAATTCCTGGACTTAATTCAGGAAGGAAATATCGGACTGATGAAAGCAGTAGATAAATTTGAATACCGACGTGGATACAAATTCTCTACTTATGCTACCTGGTGGATCAGACAAGCAATCACTCGTTCCATTGCGGATCAGGCACGCACCATACGTATACCGGTACACATGATTGAGACCATCAACAAGCTGAACCGTATATCACGCCAGATTCTTCAGGAAACCGGACGTGAAGCAACACCGGAAGAATTAGCAGAAAAAATGGAACTGAGCGAAGATAAAATCCGCAAAGTACTGAAGATTGCTAAAGAACCCATTTCCATGGAAACCCCAGTTGGTGACGATGATGACTCTCATTTAGGCGACTTTATTGAAGACAACAACATCGAATCTCCAATTGACATGGCAACTGCGGAAGGCTTAAGAGAAGCAACTCTGGAAATACTAGAAACACTAACGCCAAGAGAAGCCAAAGTCCTGCGTATGCGTTTCGGCATCGAAATGAACACCGACCATACTCTGGAAGAAGTAGGAAAACAATTTGACGTAACCCGTGAGCGTATACGTCAAATTGAAGCAAAAGCATTACGAAAACTACGCCACCCTTCCCGTTCAGAGAAACTCCGAAGTTTCCTGGAAGGCGATGAAGGCTAAATTAATTGCCGTTTTTAAAACGGCAATTAAAAAATAAAAAAAACAGTAGAACATAAATCAAAATCAGTTTAAAATGACCCCTCTCGTCGGGCCCATAGCTCAGTTGGTCAGAGCAGCGGACTCATAATCCGTTGGTCCTAGGTTCAAGTCCTAGTGGGCCCACCAATTAAAGCCAGTAAAATCAATAAGTTGCAATCGACTATCCCAACCCCTCAAAAACCATTGTGGGGATTTTGTGGGGCACAGTAGACACAAACTCATAAACTAACTACCTTACGTCCATGAGATGTATCTTTTTCTTTCCTATTATTTGGATTACGAAGCAACGTGAGAACTACCCCACTTTGTTGCTTTTCGCAAACCTTGTTTCCAGCTTCATATAGATTCTGCAATTCAGCTGATGAGTAATGCGTTGTAATACGACCTGAACGATGCCCAAGCAAATCTTGCCTGTCTTCAAAACTCACACCGACAGATCTTAATCGCCGACCAAAGGTATGTTTTAGATCGTGAACTCGTACAAACTCTAAACCAGCTTTCTTGCGAGCTTCTTTCCAACCTGTATTATTTATACGGGTAACCGGATTACCTTTAAAGGTAAACACAAACTGCTTATGTTTTCCTCTTTGGTTATCAACTACCGATTTTGCCGTTTGATTACAGACAACCAAGCGCTCTTCACCATTTTTAACCATTTCAGGCGGTATGATGAACACCATTAAATGTGACAATTGAGGAATCTTAATTTCCCAATCCCATTGTAAGTGGCACACTTCACTCTCTCTGCATCCCGTATTCACTGCAAATAGCGCCATTTGCTCCAAATGCGATGGTAACTCAGCAAAAAGCTTATGTTGTTCATCCCAACTTAGCGGATAAGGCTTACGCAAATCATCTTCTGGCAATAATTTAATTTTAGGTGCATTCAGCAACCAAGTTAGCCCAAATTCATCAATCCACTCGGTTGCAGCCAAATTACAGATGCGACGTACGATTTTTAGACCATGATTAATCGTTCTTGTTTTAACCTGATCCTGACGTCTGCCATCAATAAACGGCTGTAAAGTACCCATATGAATCGAATCCAAAGGCATTTTTCCGATATATTGAACCAGTACACGTAAACGCCCTGCATCATCACTGATGCTGCGCTTATGTTGGTTTTCATCCAGAAATTTAATAGCAGCTTCCATAAATGTGCGCTTGGGTCTTACCCCAAACACACTCGCTTGCCTTATTTCTTCTAAACGTTTTGCAAAGTATTTTTCTGCTTCTTCGAGGTTGCCCGTACCAGTGCTTTCTCGAATTCTGCATCCAAAGACCGCTTTATCGATGTGCCAATAGTCACCTCTTTTGAAGAGACCCGGCGATTTTTTTCGTCCCATTGTTCCAAACTCCTCTGCTTGGTTACCGCAGGACGACCACTACACTGTATATAATCGTCCACCCAGGCGTCTAAATCAAGTCGATCAAATGCAACTCCCTGAACTCCCATTGGAATTTCAACCAAGTTAGGTCTAACATCTTTATTAAATCGATGGCGATCCATACCTACATAGGTTGGGGCATCTCTTAAGCGGATTAGTCGGGGGATTAGGTGAATATTGCCCATGATTTCTCAACTCCTGTAACTCATAAAACCAAAATACTCGTTTCGAGTATTTATTAGAGCATATTGAGCACATCACTGCAAATATTTTTTTAGGCTATACCTATAAGAATTTTATTTGTACAATGGCTATCAGAATTTAATATAAGGTGACATCAAAATGAGTTTAATGGACAAACTTGAATATGCTGTAGGGAATGAGTATTTGATCAGCCACAAAGATTTATTATTAGATACAAATCAAAACAAACAGAGCCAGGCCAATTCTAATAAAATAGTTTCAATACAAAAACAGTACCAGCCTGATAGCAATAAAATAGTGAACATAAAACAATTTAATGCATAAGCTAATAGTAGTAGGGTCGGGAATCAAATCGATTTCCCATCTGACCGAAGAAACTAAACGAGTTATTCAAAAGGCTGATAAGGTACTCTACCTTCTTAATGAAGATAACCTAAAACAATGGATTCAACGAGAAGCGAAAAATTCTGAATCGTTGGATTCTATCTACTTTAGCAGCGAAAAGCGGATTGAAGCTTATCAAGCATTAACAAATCATATTATTGAAGAATATAAGAAGGTTTCAATTTTATGTGTTGTTTTTTACGGCCACCCTACCGTTTTTGCAGACTCAGCACTTAATGCCGTGAGACAAATTAAGAAAGATGGTGGTGACACCATCATTCTGCCAGCAGTATCTACCCAAGACTGCTTATTTAGTGATCTTGAAATTGACCCAGGTGATCAGGGATGTTTTTCAATTGAAGCTACAGAGCTGGTATTATTTGAACGGTTCATTGATGTTCATGCGCATTTAATACTTTGGCAAGTTGCAAACTTTGGTAGAACTGATGGGAAAAAAACTAACTATCTAGCAATTTTAAAAGATTATCTAAGTGGTTACTATCAAGCGAATTACTCTATATGCCTTTATGAAGCTCCTTCCCTGCCTACTTGTTCCCCCCGAATTGAATGGATTCAACTTTGTAATCTTGAGTTATCAGTTATTTCTTCAATAACAACAGTATACATCCCTCCAGTCGAAAAAAAGACTATTAGCAACAAATACCTGAAGCTGCTCGATCTGACAATTGACGATTTAACACTAAGTTGATAAATACTCTGCTCGTTTTAATCTATACAACACGTGTCTAATAAGCGGGCTCCCTAACGGTACCTTTGGGTTGTCAAAATCATCTTCTGAATTAGTATGCAAGCCAATCTTTTGCATTACACGAATAGACGGTTTGTTTAATTCGGATGTAAACGAGACTACTTCATTCAAATCTAATTTCCTAAAAGCATAATCAAGTACAGCTTTGGCAGCCTCTGTTGCATAGCCTTGGTTCCAGTGTTTTGATGATAAACGCCAACCAATTTCAACCGCAGGAGTAAAATGAGCTTGAAATGTCGCAGTAAATAAACCTACAAAACCAATCATTTCACCCGTATTTTTAATTTCAGTAGCATATAGGGAAAAATTTTTTTCTTCTTGATGAGAAATAATTTTATCTATGAATGCAATGGTTTCTTCCCGCGCGGGTATGGCTGGGAAAAACTGCATTACTTTTGGGTCCTGGTTAATGACAATTAATGATTCCACATCCTTTTCTTGAAAAGTCCGTAGAAATAATCGTTTTGTTTCTAATATTCTCATCTATATAACCTTATTGTTTTCTTAATCTAACGCAACCTCTAAATAACTTCGCATCGCTGGCAAATTGCGTTTTATCGCTGCAATAAGAAAAAGCAAATCTGTTATCTGTTCCCTCTAATTCTTCAGAACTATTAATGCTTTTATTACTAGAGGATTTATAGTGGTAAAAAGAAAACTCCGTTTGTTTGCTTACATGATAAAGAAGACTTCCAAAAGCAGAACTGTTATCTGCAGTAAACTCTGACTGATAAGCCAACAGCACATTTTTTAGCATTTCCAGTTCACTATAAGCACTATTGCTTTGATTGGTTTTAAATGTATTAATCTTGGCAAAGGGACACTGTAAGGGATAATAAACACTATCAGCTTGACCATTCAAAGTTGACGGAACCATAACTGTCGCTGTGTATTCCAAGTCATAACATTCATTATAAATTTTCTGAATTGTCTTAACTGGAAAATACTGTTCATCAACTGCCGGTTTAACGCCAATACCAGAGCCCATACAAATATTAAAAATGTATTTTGCTGTATCCATGATAAATGGCGTAGGTCTGAAACGATTAATGCTCTTGGCACTGAGGAATAAATCGTTACAAGAAGCATCGTAAGTATTTTGGGTCAGCTTTTTTCTTAATGACTCCGAGAAGTATAGTTTCAGCTTAAGCCATTTATCATTATGTTTAACCTCATTGATAAACTGCTCTGAAAAATAAAGAATCTCGCTATGCCAGTTATCGATAGTATTTTTATCCTTCAATATCTCCTTGAATACCAAATAATGTTCGTAAGGAGACTTGGGAGCTGGAACGGCAACATTAAAATATTTCTGAATTCTTGCATGCTTTCTTTTGCAGCCGATATTCGGTAATAAAAAGGATGAAAGCGCCCCAGATGAAACGGAGAGCACATTGTTATCTACAGTCTGATCCTCATCAAAAATAACCTGCATATTAAAAATTGCACCAGGTCCCTGAACACAGTCTGGAAAGATACGCTCATCTTCACCAAAATAATGCCACTCGCAAAACTTATCCAATATTAAACCTAAAGGTAAACTATTTTTGCCATAGCCAAGATGATTGAATAACTCGTTATCTGTGTGCTTGCTGTCAATTTTTTCCATTTGACCACTGCTGGTTGGCAGATAAGCATGATTTTTAATACCGAAATGCTCACCAAATTTATAACGAGCCAGGTAGAATGGTATTTCTTTACCAGGTGTAATATCTTCAATGACACGATATATTGATTCGTTAACTTGCTTTACTTGATGCTTGACTTCATTCCATGAAACTCTAGTAATTTTGTTCATTCCTAAACACCCATACAGCAATTAAATTTCAATTATCATCCCTTAAAAATCAGGATAATTGCAGAAAGGGATTAAGTTTATCCATTTTTAATGGTAGAGTCACCTCTCAAAATAGTTTTAGGGAAAAAATATGCTGTTATCAGAAAAAATGCCAAAAGGAACCATGCCACTGTATTTAATACAGGCTTTTTCAACCTTTTCTTATGCAATTCTATATTCCTCATTATCACTGTTTCTCACTAAACAATTAGGACTGTCCAATACCCTTTCAAACAGCATTGTGGGTTTATTTCTCGCATTTAACTATGTTCTACATTTACTCGGCGGAGTGGTTGGTGGACGATTTTTAAGTAACAGATCCTTATTTTTGATTACTACAGCCATACAAACTATCGGTATTTTACTTTTGGCACTTTCGGTTAAGTCGTTGCTTTATCTTGGACTGAGTTTATTTCTAGTAGGATGTGGCTTAAACACCACCGCATACAACAGTATATTGACACAACGATTTGCTCCGGATGATAACCGCAGAGATAAAGCTTTTTTCTTGAGTTATTCTTACATGAATGTAGGCTTTTGCGCGGGCTACATCATCAGCGGCTTCTTTGATTACTCAAATCAATATCAAACTTTACTCTATGCCAGCATAATTCCAAACGTAATTACACTTTTGCTCATGTGGGGTTACTGGACAAACTTAAATGATCGCGACACTCCGTTGCTCAATGTTAAAAGCAAAGCTTCACTAAACTTCAAAAAAGCTATTGGCTGGGGAATTATCTTATCTCTTATTCCTTTCACCCTACTTTGTTTTCATAAAGCTCAGTTCAGTAATGGAGTTGTAGTAGGCCTAAGCGTTATTATGTTTTTTGTCATTTTATATCTTGGCTACCAACAAAAATCGACTTTGGATAAGCAAAAGATAATGACTTTTCTAATACTGACAGTAACCTCAATCTTATTCTGGATGATCTACTTCACAGGCCCAATGGGCATAACCCTATTTATTAAAAACAATGTTGATAAACATTTATTCCATTATGAAATGGCGACTCAATGGCTTTTGAATATCAATGCCATGGTAATCATTATCGGCGCCCCGTTGTTATCCATAGTGCTAACACGACTACAAGCAAAAGGGTACAATGTATCAATAACCAAACAATTTGTTTGGGCATTCCTGATATTAGCAGGTTCTTTCTTCTGCCTATCCAGCGGCATCCTCTCAGCTAATAAGCATGGATATGTTAGTGTTTATTGGGTAATGCTCCATTTCACCTCGCAAGCGATTGCAGAGTTATTAATAGGACCAGTCGGTTACGCCATGATTGGCAAAATTTCCCCTCCACATTTACAAGGTGTGCTTATGGGCACCTGGATGATGGTATCAGGCGTATCAGCCTCTTTATCACATTACTTTTCCAATGCTATGACCCAAGGTGAATCCACAAATCCATTGCTATCTAATGGTGATTACCTGCATGTATTTAACCAGCTGGGTATGTGGGCAATATTAGGTGCTGTTTTCCTTTACTTGATCGCAAAAAGAATCAGACCTGTTATCGAGCAAACAAAAGATTCAGAACTCTCGGAGGTTGTAACAGCTGCTTAAGAGAAAAGCCTCGATAGGTGATAAATTGCTCAAAATTGCATTTTACCTCTGATCTTTTCCATGTAAAAAAACTA
Source organism: Legionella sp. km535 (assembly GCF_003990085.1). Lineage (NCBI taxonomy): Bacteria > Pseudomonadati > Pseudomonadota > Gammaproteobacteria > Legionellales > Legionellaceae > Legionella > Legionella sp. km535. The sequence continues at coordinate 30,918 of NZ_RZGU01000017.1, forward strand.
ATTTTATCGATATCGCCGCTATGGTTTACTGTTTTTCGACTGGACTATGCCGTATTAATATGAAAGCGAGGATGTTTTACATGGAATGTTTTATCGAGGTTGCGGAACCTGTTATTGATGTTAAGTTTCAATTAAAAAAAGATACTCAGAAATATTTAATTGATTATATTCTGTCCTACAGTAAATTAGACTGTAAAGAGCTGGCTCAAATACTTGAGGCTAGTCCCTTGATGCTCAGTCAGGTATTGGCTGGTAAGGAATTTTTAGGAGCTGCGAAAGCATATAACCTATTTCATTATTTCACCATGCTGATTGGGCATTAAAAATTTTAATCTCTATCAAACCATATCTGTTCTATGGTCAAAGATACCGTACAGAACAGATCCCCCATCAAATAAATCAAAACTAGTACACTTTGACGATAATCATGCTTACAAATTGATTAATCAAGATAAAGTCGATAGTATTAGCCGGTTTTAAACCTTTTTAGCCCAATGTGATCTGGTTTTCATTGGCTATACTTGTTTTTAATTGCAAAAATAATCATAAGAGAAGAGCAATGAATGATAGGTGGTTATCAGTTGATGAAATTGGCGAGTACCTCGGAGTTAAAAGAGATACTGTTTACAAGTGGATTAATGAAAAAGACATGCCAGCTCATAAAATTGGACGGCTGTGGAAGTTTAAGAAAGAGGATGTCGATATATGGGTAAAACAGAATGGGGCTGTTGATAATAGCTAAAAAACTGTGTTGCCTTTTGACAAGGTTGATATGAAATTTTAACAGTACTAAGCACATCTAAATGCATGTGCTCATAATATAGGATTGAACTGTGGATCATAGTGCTCATAATAAACTGGTTTCATTTATTTGGAATATTGCTGATGATTGTTTGCGTGATGTATATGTTCGAGGTAAATATCGTGATGTTATTCTACCAATGGTCGTATTGCGTAGATTAGATACCCTTTTGGAACCTACCAAAGCTAAAGTATTAGAAGAAATTCAGTTCCAGAAAGAAGAAATGAATGCTACAGAATTCGACGATGAGCCTTTAAAAGCTGCTTCTGGTTATGTATTTTACAACATTTCTAAATGGACACTAAAAAACTTATTCGATACTGCAACGAATAATCAACAAATCCTATTACAGAATTTCGAGGAATATTTACTTGGATTCAGCGATAACGTCAAAGAGATCATTGAATGCTTTAACTTAAAATCACAAATTCGCCATATGGCATCAAAGCAAGTGCTACTAGATGTAGTTGAAAAATTCGTTTCCCCGTATATCAATCTAACCCCAAAAGTCAGAGTAGATCCTGAAGGGAATAAGCTGCAAGCGCTGACTAACCTGGGAATGGGGTATGTTTTCGAAGAACTTATTCGTAAGTTTAACGAAGAAAACAATGAAGAAGCAGGAGAACACTTTACCCCAAGAGAAGTAATTGAGTTAATGACTCACCTAGTCTTTGATCCCATCAAGGCTCAATTACCACTGACCTTGACGATCTATGATCCAGCTTGTGGTAGCGGAGGAATGCTGACAGAATCGCAAAACTTTATCGAAGAAAAATACCCTAATGACAACCGAGACGTGTATTTATACGGTAAAGAAATCAATGATGAAACTTACGCTATTTGTAAGTCAGATATGATGATCAAGGGCAACAATCCTGAAAATATCAAAGTAGGCTCGACCTTATCTACTGATGAGTTTGCCACTCAACGCTTTGACTTTATGCTCTCGAATCCACCATACGGTAAAAGCTGGGCCTCAGATCAGAAACATATTAAAGATGGAAAGGATGTCATCGATCCCCGATTTAAAGTGACACTCAAAGACTTTTTTGGGAAAAATGAAGTTGTTGATGCGACACCACGTTCTAGTGATGGTCAGCTCCTTTTCCTGATGGAAATGGTTAACAAAATGAAGGATCCTGAAGTAAGTACACTGGGAAGCCGTATCGCATCAGTCCATAATGGTTCCAGCTTATTTACTGGTGATGCTGGTGGAGGTGAAAGTAATATTCGTAGGTATATTATAGAAAATGACCTATTGGAAGCTATTATTCAGCTTCCCAATAATCTTTTCTATAATACAGGTATTACTACCTATATATGGCTTTTAAATAACAATAAGTCAAACAATCTCAAAGGTAAAGTACAACTCATTGATGCCAGCCTACTTTACCGTAAGCTACGCAAAAACTTAGGTGAAAAAAACTGTGAGCTTGCGCCTGAACATATCCAAGAAATCGCACAAACTTATTTCGATCATGCGTCGATTGAGCGAGAAATTGATTCAAATAATGATCCCAAAGGTATTGCTAGCAAAATTTTCAAAAATGAAGATTTTGGCTACTGCAAAGTCGCTATAGAACGTCCTGATCGCCGCAAAGCTCAATTTACCCCAAAAGCTATTGCATCAATTCGTTTTGATAAAACTCTTAACAAAGTCATGGAATATTTATATGTAGAATATGGCGATAAAGTTTATGAAAAAGATTGCTTAAACTCGATCAAGAAGGAGGTTTTATCATGGTGTGAAATTAATGATATAAGCCTGAATGCAAAGGCAAAAGCAAAACTCTTCGACAGTAGATATTGGAGTTTTCTTAAAAACTTATACCAAAATGCTGAACTATTAATGGATGCAATTGGACAAGATGAATTTGATGACTTCAACGCTTTTGTAAATTCTGTAGAAAAGGAGCTTAACACTCGAAAAATTGTATTATCTGCTACGGAGAAAAAAATAATTTTAAATGCTGTTAGCTGGTACAGTGAGTCAGCTGCAAAAGTAATTAAAAAAACAATTAAACTGAGTGGCGAAAAACTGGCTTTATTAATACATCGCTATGATTGTGAAGAAAGAGAACTATCCTATTTTGGGTATTACCCAACTGGTAGAAAAAATGAATATGTTACTTATGAGACATGCTCCGACTTACGTGATTACGAGCTCATTCCACTACACCAATCAATTCAAAGATACTTTCTAACGGAAGTAAAACCTCATGTGGATGACGCTTGGATCAATTTAGATTCAGTTAAAATTGGTTATAAAATCAACTTCAATAAGTATTTCTATCGCCAAAAACCTCTTCGCTCTTTGGATGAAGTCGCATCTGACATCATAACCCTTGAACAAAAATGTGAGGGGCTAATCGCTCAAATTTTACATGTAGATATTGCTAACGTTAAAGGAGAGCAACTATGTTAGCCTCTACAGGTACAACGAATTATAATTCCTATAAAAACTCTGGCCTTGACTTTGTCAGATTATTGCCTACAAGCTGGGATATCATCCCTATTAGAGCTATCTTCAACGAACGAAATGAAAAAAATATTGGACCAAAAACAGACTTTATTTTATCTGTTACAAGGCAACGAGGTGTTATACCATACGATGAGAAAGGTGCTATAGGAAATAACAAATCTGAAGATATTGAACATTATAAAATTGTTTATGAAGATGATTTAGTAATTAACAAAATGAATGTCGTTATAGGCTCACTTGGTTTATCAAAATATTATGGCGCTTTAAGCCAAGTGTATATTGTTCTAAAACCCAAAACATCAGAGTTTAATATAAAATATTACGCCTATATGTTTTTAAATGAGCCTTTTTATAAATCCCTTATCAAATATTGCACAGGTATAATGGATCTCAGGGAAAGCTTAGACCGAGATGAATTTAAAAAACTTTATTTACCATATCCATCTCAAGCAGAACAAAATGCAATTGCCCTTTTTCTTGATAAAAAAACATCCCAAATCAATGAAGCAATAGCTATAAAAGAACGACAAATTAAGCTATTAAAAGAACGAAAGAAAATCATTATTCAAAAAGCTGTTACCCAAGGACTTACTCCTAATGTTCCAATGAAAAAATCTGGTATTGACTGGATCAATACAATTCCTGAACATTGGGAAATCGTAAGATTTAAAAATCTATTCACACAAAGTCGGCTGTCCGTTAGTAAAAATGATGGGGTCGTAACCGCCTACCGAGACGGTCAAGTTACACTTCGATCAAACCGACGTCTAGATGGATATACGGAGGCTATATTAGAAGGTGGGTACCAAGGAATTCGTTCAGGTCAACTAGTTCTAAATTCGATGGATGCTTTTGAAGGTGCTATTGGTGTTTCAGACTCAGATGGAAAATGTACGCCAGAATATGTAATTTGTGATCCAAAATCTAGCGCAATTTCTCAATACTACTTTGCATATCTTTTAAGAGAAATGGCTCTTTCAAAATATATTCAAGTAATCTGTAATGCAGTAAGACAACGTGCAGTAAGAATCCGCTTTAATAACCTAGCTTCTCAATTTTTAATATTACCTTCTAGGGAAGAACAAAATTCTATAGTTCAATACATTGAGAGAGAATCAAAAAAAATTGATTTGGGGCTTGAGTATCTACATCAGCAAATCGCAAAACTAAAAGAATATAAAACTACACTAATTAACAGTGCTGTTACAGGTAAAATCAAAGTGGTATAGCTAGGAGCAAAGATGGTAAGTCAAACAAACGAGAACGCACTAGAGACAGCCATTGAAAATTGGCTAACCGAAATCGGTAGCCAAAAGTTAAAGGAAGACATATCTAGTAGATCAAGATATGAAGTTGGCTTCCCATCAGACTTCAACATACAATATGCCTTAGATGAGCGATTCTTTTGGCAATTTATAGAAAAAACACAAGCTATGGAGCTAACTAAGCTCAAAAGAAATAATCCTATTGACTGGAAAAGAAAACTATATGAACGGTATGACCGATTAATAAAAAAACACGGTATCTTACACCTTTTAAAAAAAGGGCTAAGTGTAGACAATGCTCATTTCCACTTGATGTACCCCGTCCCACTTACCAGTAGCAGTGAAAAAGTAAAACAAAACTTTGAAGACAATATATTCAGCTGCTCGAGACAAATCAGATATTCTCAAGGAAATCCTCTGCAAGAAATTGATATGGTGCTATTTATTAATGGTATTCCAATCATTACCCTTGAACTAAAAAATGCTTGGACAGGCCAAACTGCTCGCTATCATGGCCAAAAACAATATCGAGAGGATAGAGACATCAGCCAACCCTTATTGACATTTGCACGTTGCTTAGTTCATATGACTGTGGATACCGATGAAGTATACATGACAACTAAATTGGCAGGTAAAAGTACTTTTTTCCTACCCTTTAATAAAGGTCATAACTTGGGACAAGGTAATCCACCTAATCCCAACGGCCATAAAACAGCTTATCTATGGGAAGAGATTTTCACCAAGGAAAGTATTGCTAATATTATTCAACACTTTGTTCGACTGGATGGGACCAGTAAAGATCCGCTCAATAAGCGAACTTTATTTTTCCCCCGCTATCATCAACTGGATGTTGTTCGAAAGTTAATTGACCATGCATCTAAGAATGGTGTTGGCAAAACATACTTGATTCAGCACTCAGCTGGCTCTGGTAAATCAAACTCAATAACCTGGGCAGCTTATCAGCTGATTGAAACCTATCCTGTTTCAAAAGAGATTTCAGGAGGTCGAAGTATTGACCTGCCATTATTTGACTCTGTCATCGTTGTCACCGATCGCCGACTTCTGGATAAACAACTAAGAGATAATATTAAAGAATTTTCAGAAGTTAAAAATATTATTGCGCCTGCATATAAATCATCAGAGTTAAAACAGGCTTTAGAAAGCGGCAAGAAAATCATCATCACCACTATTCAGAAATTCCCTTTCATCATTGATGGTATTTCGGATATGGGTGATAAACGATTTGCTGTAATCATTGATGAAGCTCATAGTTCACAATCTGGATCAGCTCATGACAGTATGAATAAAGCGATTGGGAAATCTGACATAGAAGATACTGAGGACGCTCAGGATAAAATCCTAAAAGCAATGAAGTCGAGAAAAATGCGTGGTAATGCCTCATATTTAGCATTTACAGCAACCCCTAAAAATACGACCTTGGAAAAATTTGGTCAACAACAAGAAGATGGATCGTTCCAGCCCTTCCACCTTTATTCGATGAGGCAAGCAATAGAAGAAGGCTTCATTCTAGATGTGTTAACCAATTATACTACCTATAAAAGCTACTATGAGATTGAGAAATCCATAATTGAAAACCCTGAATTTGAAAGCAAAAAAGCTCAGAAAAAACTGCGAGCTTATGTTGAGCGAAGCCAGCAAACCATTAATACCAAAGCTGAAATTATGATGGAGCAATTCATTCCTCATGTTGTCAATGCCAAAAAGCTAAGAGGAAAAGCTAAAGGGATGGTCGTTACTCAAAACATTGAAACCGCTATTCGATACTACAAAGCCATCAATCGTATTCTAGAAGAGCAGGGAAACCCTTTTAAAGTATTAGTCGCATTTTCTGGTGCAAAAGAAATTGATGGTATTGAATACACAGAGGCAGACATTAACGGATTCTCCGATTCTGATACAAAAGACAAATTCGATACAGATAATTATCGATTGTTGGTTGTGGCAAATAAGTACACAACAGGATTTGATCAGCCAAAACTATGTGCGATGTATGTAGACAAAAAATTGGCTGGAGTCCAATGCGTGCAAACTTTATCACGCTTAAACCGATCAGCACCTAAATTAGGGAAGAAAACTGAGGACCTTTTTATTTTAGATTTTTTTAATAGTGTAGATGATATCAAAAACGCATTTGATCCATTCTATACTGCAACCTCATTGTCTCAAGCTACCGATATCAACGTACTCCACGAATTGAAGGATGAAATGGATGATTTAGGTGTCTATGAATGGTACGAAGTCGAAGACTTCGTAATGCGTTACTTTAATAATGAAGATGCACAAAAATTAAGTCCGATCATTGATATCGCAGCGAGTCGCTTTGAAAATGAATTAGAGCTGGAAAATGAAGCCAAGGTAGACTTTAAAATCAAAGCAAAGCAATTTGTAAAAATTTATGGACAAATGGCCGCCATCATGCCATTTGAAATAGAGTCTTGGGAAAAGTTATTCTGGTTCTTAAAATTTCTCATTCCAAAGTTAAAAGTAGCTGATCCAGATGCCGATGCTTTTGATAAGCTCCTTGAATCTGTTGACTTAAGTTCTTATGGCCTTCAAAGAGTTAAGCTCAATCACACAATACAGCTCGATGAATCCGCTTCAGAGCTAGATCCTCAAAATCCAAACCCTAGGGGTGCCTATGGAGGAGAAAGAGAAACTGATCCCCTAGATGATATCATCCGCACTTTCAATGAACGCTGGTTCCAGGGGTGGAGCGCAACACCAGAAGAACAGAAAGTCAAATTTGTGAATATAGCTGAAAGCATTAAAAACCATCCTGACTTTGAAACCAAATATAAGAACAATCCTGACCCCCATAACAGGGACTTGGCCTTTGAGAAAATATTAAAAGAGATCATGCTTCTAAGGCGTAAAGATGAATTAGAACTTTATAAACTATTCGCCAATGATTCCGCATTTAAATCATCTTGGACCCAAAGTATGCAACGGTTGTTAGGGAGTTAACATGTATAGTGAGAACCAGCATATAAGCGAATGGCTATCAAATCGCCCTAAGTGGCTACAAATGGCTGCAAAACACATACTTGAATTTACTGAAATTAATGAATCCACTATTAGCGAACTTGTTGAGCTATGTCGACTGGAAACTAGTAATGAATTTCCTAACATAGATTACAGCATACCAAAAGATGCTTTTAGTTCACATGACTCAGAAGAAATACGGCTATGTTCAATTAGCGAAGTTAGCGGTGTTAACAAACTTGCCCCACAAAAACCCCTTAATTTTGGAAGTAGTAATATTACTGTGATTTATGGGCACAATGGTTCAGGAAAAACAGGCTACGTTAGACTACTAAAACATATATGTGGCGTTCGGGATTGTATTCGAGATGAGCTGCATAATAATGTATTTTCGTCAGATGATGTGCCTCGAAATGCAAAAATATCTTTTTTAAAACAATACTCACCTACAGAGTATCAATGGTCTGGCCAAGGACTATGTGATGAACTCTGCTCCGTTGATATTTTCGATGCTTCCTTTAGTAGAGTGTTTGTTGGAGAAGAAAATGAAGTAAGCTACGAGCCTTTACTTCTATCTTTTTTTAGTCAACTTATTGATATATGTGAGGAAGTTGGAAAGAATCTTGATAGTGAAGTAGAAAAACTTATCTCCAAAATGCCTAAAATACCTGATGCATTAATTAACACTACCAGCTCAGAATGGTTAAAAAAACTTAATGACAAAATTTCACCCGAAGATATTGATCAATATTGTCTTTTTACAGTAATAGATGAAAAAGAATTACAAGATATACATGAGAGGATTTCCGAAAAATCCCCTGCGGACAAAGCAAAGCAGTTGCAGAACAGAAAGTTTCATGCAGATAGCATTGTTAGGGATATTAAAGGCTACATTGAGAAATTATCCGATGAAAAATGTAAGCAATTTATTAAGACTAAAAAACAATCCATTATAAAAAAAGAGGTTGCTGATGCGGCTGCTAAAAAAGTGTTCAGCAATGCACAGATTGAAGGGATAGGTTCTGACACTTGGAAAGAGCTATGGGAAGCAGCCCGGAAATACTCTGAAGAAATGGTGTATCCTACGCAAGAATTTCCAGTTATTCAATCAAATTCTGTTTGTGTATTATGTCACCAAGAGCTAACTGAGGATGCCCAAAAGAGATTTTCTTCTTTTGAATCATACATAAGAGGGGAAACACAAAAGCAAGCAGATCAGGCAAAACATACACTAGAACAGGCTATAAATAATTTACCCAACATTCCACTAATAACAGAGTTTAAAACCAAGTTTGATGCTGCTGGTATAGAAGATCAAAGTATTATCGACTCACTGATGCATACGATTAATTTTCTAAGCGATAGAAAAGCAAGTTTATTAACAATCCAATCCGAATCTGAATTAAGTCCTATTCAGTCAGCTCAGCCTGTCATAGATTCAATACAAATAATAGCTCATGAATATGAAGAAAGAGCAGGTAAACATTTAGATGATGCAAAAAATGAAAATAGGGATGCGCTAAAAAATAAGTTGAATCAACTAAAAGCCAAAAAATGGCTTTCTGAACAAAAAGTTGCAATACAAGAAGAAGTTAATCGCCTACAACTCCTTAACAATATTCAAGAAGCTAAAAAGAAAACCAACTCGACTTCTTTATCTAAGAAAAAAGGTGAGCTTTCTGAAATGCTTATCACTGCAGCTTTTGTTGATCGTTTTAATAGCGAGCTAAACTTATTGGGAGCCTCAAAACTTGAAGTCGAACTAATAAAATCCAGAGTTTCAAAAGGTAAAGTCTTACATACTCTCAAGTTACGAGGTGCAGATCACAATCTGCAGGATGTGCTTAGCGAAGGTGAAAACCGAGTTGTCTCTATTGCCGCATTTCTAGCAGATGTATGCGGAAAAAATTATCCATCTCCCTTTGTATTTGATGATCCTATTTCATCGCTAGATCAAGATTATGAAGAAGCGGTTGTTCAACGACTTTGCTCTCTCGCTACAGAAAGGCAAGTAATTATCTTCACCCATCGCCTATCCCTTTTAGGTATGATTCAAGATTATGCAAAAAAAGCAAATATTGAACCTGAAATCCTATGCATCCGAGAAGAACCATGGGGTACTGGTGAACCTGGTGATACCCCTCTTTTTGCAAAAAAACCAGATAAAGCATTAAATCAGCTTATGAATGATCGCCTCTCTAAAGCGACAAGACTTTTAAAAGAGCATGGAAGGGAAGCATATGATCCCTACGTAAAATCACTATGCAGTGATTTTAGAATCCTCTTGGAAAGGATGATTGAATGTGAACTTATGTCAGGTGTTGTAGAACGCTATCGACGTGCAATTAACACTATGGGAAAAATTTCCAATCTAGCAAAAATTTCGATGGAAGATTGTAACTATTTTGATGAACTAATGACAAAATACTCAAGATATGAACATTCACAACCTATTGAAGCCCCTATCAGGTTACCAGAACCTGGTGAACTAGAAAAAGACTTTAAAGAATTACAACAATGGCTAACTGAATTTAAGATAAGAACTCCAAAGCCTTCATCCCAGGAGAGTTAATGAAAACTTCCTTTATCCACACTGCCGACTGGCAAATAGGGAAACAATTCGCCAATATAAAGGGGGACATTGCAGCCTTCCTCCGCGAAGCAAGATTCGATGTCATTAAGACCCTCGCTGGCCTTGCAAATCAGCACAAAGCAGACGCAATTCTGGTTGCCGGTGATGTGTTTGATGCAAATGAAGTCAGTGATACAACTATCAGAAAAACACTTAATGCTATGCAGGAATATAAAGGACCGTGGGTATTATTGCCTGGTAACCATGATCCAGCATTGGCACAAAGTGTATGGACTCGAATGAAAAATTTACCTGAAAAAACAGATAATATTATTTTGGCTTTGGAGCCTGAATCTATATCAGTTGCTAATGATAAACTTCTAATATTGCCGGCACCATTAAAATTACGCCATGAATATAAAGATTTAACAGAATGGTATGATACATTCCAAGCCCCTTCATCAGCTTTTAAAGTGGGACTGGCACATGGTTCGATTGAAGGATTCTTACCTGAATCTGCTGAAATTCATAATATGATATCTTATCAGCGAACCGAAAAAGCAGAATTGGATTATCTCGCTTTAGGTGACTGGCATGGTCAAATGAAGGTCTCAACTAAAGCATGGTATGCCGGAACGCCAGAACAAGATCGATTTCAAGATAACGAACCGGGCAAGGCTTTATTGGTGACACTAAATAAAAATGACGACGTGCCAAGGGTTGAATCCTTAGATACTGGAAAATACCAATGGCATAAAATTCAATTTGCTATATTTACGGCAAATGATATCGAAGCTCTAAATGATGATTTTTCAAAGTTTCAATCTGCTAAAAACCAGGTAATATCATTGAGCTTAGATGGTAATTTATCTTTGGAGAATCGTCAGAAATTAGAACAGTTGCTAGACAGCTGGAAAGCGAAGTTCGCAATGCTGGAAATAGACGATACAAATCTAAAGCTAAGTCCTTCTGAACAGGATTTACAGGATTTTCAATCCGCAGGATTCTTAAGTAATACCTTGGAGAAACTTTTAGCGATCAAAGAGAATGAATCAAATGAACAGCATCCCTTTGCTGATAGAGCTATCCAAATGCTTTGGCAAGAGCTGCAATCAAATAAAGGGGTTGGTTAAATTATGTTGCTAAAATCGATTGCAATTGAAAATTTTCAACAGTATGAAAAGCCTTTTGAACTAACAGGACTTTCTTCCGGTATAAATGTCATTTATGGCGATAATGAGGCAGGAAAATCCACCCTTTTACGTGCATTGAGAGCCATATTATTTGACAGATTTAACGGCATGGGCGCTGATGACTTTGCTGGTTACAAAGGAGGTAGCCCAGAAATTAAGATTAAGTTTGAACTAGTTGGTAACAGTTATACCCTTGAAAAGATATTTTCTAAGAAAAAAGATGGACGAGCCTTATTGACCAATGAAAAGGGTGTTCAATGGACTGGTTCTGAGGCTGAAATTCAGCTAGCTGAACTATTAAAATTCGATAATGTAGAACGAGGGTTAGCCAAATCGGAGCAACAAGGGATTTATGGGGTATTATGGGTTGAGCAAGGTAGCGCCTGGCACCAAGTCTCCATATCAAATAACACCAAAGCCAGTCAGACCATCCAAAATGTACTCAGTCATGAATTAACCGATATGCTGAGCCAGGGGAAAGGTGAAATCCTTTTGAACAAATTTACTGATGAACTGAATGAATTTCAAACTGAGAAAGGTGGAAAGCCACGGGGTAAATATAAAGAAAAACTGGATGCCAAAGTTGTTGCTGAACAAAAATTGGAAGACCTGATAAATGAATTAAATACCTACCAGAAAAAAGTGGATAAACTATCTGACTATCAACAGGAACTGACCTCTCTAGTTGAGGATAAGATTGAAGAAAATGACAAAGAACAACTTGAACAAGCACAAAAGCATTTAAAGCATGTGGAAGAAGTTAATAAAGAATATGAACAATGTAAGCAAGATCTGAAACTCACTGTACTTAAGCATCAAACTGCTGAAACTGCCTTAGGTGAACGAAGTAAACTAATTGATAATCTGGATAAAGAAACCAAAAGCCATGATGCCTTTCTGTCACAGATCAAAGAATTAGAAGCTGAAACTAATCAGCTCAAAAAAAATTTGGACACTGCCCAAAAAGCTTTGGCTACAGCTCGTAAAAAACATGAGCAAAGTCAGTTAGCTATAAAAAAAGCCAGGGATTATCAAAAACTGGTCGGAGTTCAAAGTCATATCAAACGCATTGATGAGCAACTTAAAAAAATACAAGCACTGAATAGTGACATTACAATAAAACAGAACAATCTATCACAAATACAACTAGATGCTATCGCCTTAAAAAATCTCAAACAGCTTACTGAACAAGTTAGTTCACTGCAAATGAAGTTTGACACTATAGCCACCCGAATTGAATATTCAATTAAAAATGATTCAGTGAAAATAAATGATCAATCTGTTGCTGGTAAGGGGGAATTACTTATTTCCAATAAGTCGACAATAACTTTTGGTAATAGTCATATTTTCATTATCCCTGGTGGAGAAGAACTAAGTGCGGTACAAACAAAATTAGAAGAAGCAAAGATACAGCTCTCTGCTGCTTTTGAACAATACCAGATTACTTCAATGACTGAAGCAGAGGATCTGCTAGATAAGAAAAATTCCCTTTCAAATGAAATCACCTCACTAAAAACCCAAATTGATGTTCTTGCGTCTAACGGTATCGAATCATTAGAACAAGAATTAACTGAGAACCAATTAGAGGAAACGAGTTTAAAAAAACTATTGGGCGAATCAGCGCATGTTTCTATAGAAATAGCCGAAAAACAGGAAGAAATATCTTCTAACGAACTCACTAATTGCAGCGATAATGAACGACTAGCACATGATCAGTTTCTAATAAAAGATGCTGCGCTTAAACATGCAAAAACAGCATTATCAACAACAAAAGAAATTTTGACTGCAATTAATAATAAACTGGACGCAGCACGAAATGATCATTCAGATAAAGAACTGAAAAGTGCTGAACAGTCTATCGCTAAAGAAAAGCAACAGCTAAAGAACAAACTGGAGTCTTTTGAAAGTACTTTAAAAGACCTCGATCATGAGGGTGCTGTGTCTGAAGTCGAGAGACGCCAGGGCGTTTTAAATTCTACTAAAAACAGAATTACTGAACTAAAGCAACAAGTTAGAGATATAACTATTGAACTGCAAACGAGTGGCCATCGAGGACTTGCTGAAGAAAAAGAGCAAGCTGAACAGGAGCTAAAAGACATTAGCAAAGAAGTCGAACGACTAGGTATGCACGTTGGTTCATTAAACTTATTGTGCCAACTGATAAAAGAGAACATCCAATCCGCCAAAGAAATGCTGGTTAAGCCTTTAACAGAGTCTATGACACCCTATTTAAAAATTTTATTTCCTGACTCAGAACCAGTAATCGATGAAGAGTTTTCACTTCAACATATATTGAGAAATGGTGTTAGAGAACCGTTTGAAAATTTAAGTATAGGTACTCGCGAGCAGCTTGCCATTTTGTTACGGTTAGCCTATGCAGACTTACTGGCAGAAAAAGGGGCTTCTGTGCCAGTAATTCTCGATGACGCATTAGTTAATTCTGATGATCTCAGACGCGAGAAAATGAAACAAATTTTACACCGTGCATCTAAAAAGCATCAAATAATACTCTTAACATGTCATGGCAATGACTATCGTGATTGCGGTGGAACATTCCTAAGTATTTAGCTTTTTAATCCTCTAAACAAACTAAAACCACATCCAATAATCTGGGCTTGCATCTCCCTGGAACCAACACGAATGTCAGCCCAATCCTCATTAAGTGCGATTAACTCAAACTGATGAGTCTCTTTGGAGGCCGATAATTGCTTATACTTGCGAACAATTACTTCCTGATCCCCTTCCATCAAGGCCACTACAAAATCACCAGGTTTGGGGCTTGTATCTGGATCTACGATGATGACATCATTAATCCGAAACTCGGGCATCATGCTTTCATCTTTAACCTGCAATGCAAAAGCATTTTTTCCAATGCTATCACTAACAGCTGTGCTCACAGGAATAAACTCAACTTTTGTATCAACATCCTCCTTAATTTTCTGGATGAATGCAGCGGGATCAATTGCTTGTTTATAATCTAAGACAGGAATCAATGCCCCCATGCCAAGGGATTTTGTCATCTTCCCTTCGCGGTTATCAGTTAAGCACATTAAATAAGAAGCAGAAACTTCAAGCGCATCAGCTAACATTTTAATTTCTGTTGGACCAGGGGTACGGTCCCCTCTTTCATAATTATTAATACGTGAAATTTTCAAGTCACTGGTCAACTCAGCCAATGCCTTTCTCGTCAATCCTTTGGCCTTTCGTTCAGTCATTATTCTTTGGCCGATTTTTTCTTTGATGTTCATACCCATTCCACGTTTTTGGTTAATAAATTAATCCATTTACATATTGACTATAGCTCAATATGTGTTATTTTGGGATTTATAAATACTCATTTTGAGTAGTTAAGCTCGTTAAGAGCTATTTAACAGCATTTAGTTCTCAAAATGGTATCACATGTTTCATTGAGCGCTAAGACTTTAGTTAAGGAATAACGGATTATTTATGTACTTTACAGTGAATGACAAGGAACTGGATGCGCTCTGTGGGCTTTCATATATCCAGCAAATTACCTACTTAAGAGGGATTCGGCCCTACATGGATCGCAATACTTTCATAGTAGGGATCAAGCGGCGTATTAGTTACCAATCACTGGCTGAGGTACTTTATATTGAACCCCATCAAGGCATTACAGAATCTGGAAGTCCTAGCCGTCAGCAAATTCGCCGAGCCGTTAAAGGGCTTGAACGCTCAGGTCTTATAGTTATTCAGTCTTTCGATAAACATCTTATTTTAAAATGTCTTTTAGCGGATATCAGTTATTGTGTCCAAAATAAACCCGGCACAAACCCGACACAGCAAGCCGACATAAAGCCGCATCCGAAACTCCCTATAAACACAGGTTATTCTGAGGGTGTGGGAGCAAAAGCCGACACAGATGAAATCCTAAAAGCCGACACACCTCTAATAAAAGAAAATAATTATATTTATTTATTACAACGCTTCGACCATTTCTGGCGTATGTACCCCGAGAAAAAGTCACGTGAACGTGCCTTTGAAATCTTTAAACAAATCAAT
Source organism: Legionella sp. km535 (assembly GCF_003990085.1). NCBI lineage: Bacteria > Pseudomonadati > Pseudomonadota > Gammaproteobacteria > Legionellales > Legionellaceae > Legionella > Legionella sp. km535. The sequence continues at coordinate 46,255 of NZ_RZGU01000017.1, forward strand.
CCAGATGAGCCTTTACTGCAAAGCATGCTGCAAGCCCTGGATCAACAAATCAAAACCCGTACAGCAAAAGAAGCCCATGGGGAATGGGTTCCAGCATGGAAATTTCCAGCCAACTGGTTGTCTCAAAAATGCTGGGAAGATGAGGTCAAAATCGAATTAACGCAGGAGAAAAGGAATGAGAAGTGCGGCACAAATACTAAGAGCGGAGCCATTGATCCATTCTGGAACCCAGAAGCAGGAGACGCAGCAATCACCGATGAAGACGAATACAAGCAGTCAAACGTCATCAACCTGCAATGCTACCGACAGTAGAAAAAAGTGTATTGAAAACTTGTTTACTCGCTTTGCAGTTTACTACGGACATTTGTGGCGCAGTCAGTTCAAGAGTGATGGTTTTTTAGAGTTTGCCAAGAAGGAGTGGCTGGAGGGCCTAAATCAATTCAGTGATGAGATTTTGAATCAGGTCATTATTGATTGCCGAGATCATTGCGAAATGCCTCCTACCCTGCCGCAAATGATTGGCTTTTGTCGTGATATTAAAAGACGAAATTCTTTTAATGTCGTACCAGAAAAATATCAACCAGCCAGCAAAGAAGTGGTTGAAGAGAATATCAGGCAGTGCAAAGCCTATTTATTTAAATAATAGAAGGAGAAGCAATATGTTGGTTTTAACAAGAAAAGTTGGGGAGTCTGTTGTTATCAGTGAGGAAGTTTACTGCACTGTAGTGGGTTATCGTGATGGTGAAGTTCGCCTTGCTTTCGATGCCCCTCAATCGATCCCTGTTCACCGTGATGAAATCCAAAGACGTATTTATCGAGAACGCCAAAAAGATCAATGGTTCAGCGACTCTCCTTCCAATAAGGAAAGCATTGTTGACCGTTTAATTAGCAAATTCAAACACAGCTTGAAGTCAGCTTAAAAACATCGAGGATTATTCGTATGAAAGCACAAGAAGAACAAGGAATAACGGTTAAAGACCGCGCCCGTGAAAAGCTAAGGCGTGATTTGAGTGGCATGATTGAACAGGCGCTAAGTGATCCTAAAACCGTTGAAATCATGCTCAATGCAGATGGCAAGCTTTGGCAGGAACGCCTGGGTGAAACCATGCGTTGTATAGGTAGTATCAATGATGCTCGTGCTGAATCCATCATTAAAACTGTTGCAGGCTTTCATGGTAAGGAAATAACCCGTTTTAATCCGATACTGGAAGGTGAGTTGCCACTGGATGGATCACGTTTTGCAGGGCAGCTGCCACCAGTGGTCTCAAAGCCAACATTTGCAATTCGTAAAAAAGCCATTTCGGTTTTTACACTGGACGACTACGTAAAATCAGAAATTATGACAGAAGCACAATGTGCAGTGATTAAAAAAGCTGTTATTGCACATCGGAACATTCTAGTTATTGGTGGCACGGGTTCTGGGAAAACTACATTAGTGAACGCCATTATCAATGAAATGGTTCGTAGTTCACCATCCGAGCGCGTCTTCATAATTGAAGATACTGGTGAAATTCAATGCACCGCTGAGAACTGCGTTCAATATCACACCACTATTGATGTCAATATGACCCAGCTTTTAAAAACCACTCTTAGGATGCGGCCAGACCGAATCCTTGTTGGTGAAGTTAGAGGAAGTGAAGCACTGGATTTACTCGATGCCTGGAATACTGGTCATGAGGGTGGTGCTGCCACTTTGCATGCCAATAACTGTCTTGCAGGACTTCATCGTTTGAAATCACTAATTACCCGAAACCCCTCTGCCCCAACTGAAATTGAACCTTTAATTGGTGAAACGGTTCATTATGTGGTGCATATCACAAGAACACCGCAAGGACGCAGAATTGAAGAAATCATATCGGTTAAAGGGTATGAAAACGGTCATTACAACATCGAACAACTTATTTAAGGAGAATAGGTATGAACCAAGCAGTTAATATAAATTATCGAAGTCTATGGATGATGGGAGCGATTGTTTTATTGCTTCTGTTAATAACACACCCTGCATGTGCATCTAGTGCAGGTGGAGGATTACCTTTTGACTCGTATCTGACCAAAATACAAAAATCCATAACAGGCCCATTTGCATTTACCGCAGCAATAATTGGTTTGGTTGGCGCGGGAGCCACGCTGATTTTTGGTGGTGAAATGAATGGCTTTTTGCGAACCCTTCTCTTTATTGTACTGGTGCTTTCATTCTTGGTTGCAGCACAAAATACCATGACAGCAATTACAGGCAAAGGAGCCGAAATTGCTAAACCTTTAGTCTCAAAAATAGCTATGGAGACACAGCCATGAGTCTTCGCACCATTCCTATACGCAGATGTGGTAACCGCCCAAGTCTTTTTATGGGTGGTGACCGCGAGCTGGTTATGTTCTCAGGTTTACTCTCAGCAATTTTAGTATTCGCAGCTCAGGATTGGCTTGCCGCTATTTTTGGTTTTGCCCTTTGGTTTTTATCTTTAAAAGGTCTAAGGCTTATGGCAAAGGCTGATCCTTATATGAGAGCTGTTTATCTAAGGCAAAGAGGCTATCAGGCATATTACCCAGCTCGTTCAACCCCTTTTCGTAATAATAAAGGGGGTTATTTATGATTGAGTTCATTACCTTTTTAATCAGTATTACGGGGCTATTGCTATTAAGTATTTTGTTTAGCGCAGCTCAAATTAAAAGTCGTAAACACCATGTCAAAAAACATCGAAGTCGTACAGCAGGATTGGTTGATTTACTGAATTATGCTGCAGTTGTCGATGATGGCGTGATTATCGGTAAAAATGGCTCGTTTATGGCAGCCTGGCTTTATCAAGGTGAAGATATAGCCAATACTACCGATGAAGCGCGTGAAATGATGGCTTTTCGAATCAATCAGGCAATGTCCTCTATGGGTAATGGCTGGATGATTCATGTAGATGCCATTAGACGTGCTGCTCCTAGTTACAGTGAGTGCAGTGCTTCATACTTTCCCGATCATGTTTCGAAGGCTGTTGACGAAGAAAGAAGGCAATACTTTGAAAGTATTGGTGCTTTGTATGAAGGCTATTTTGTTATCACACTAACCTGGTATCCACCTGTATTGGCTCAAAAGCGTTTTGTTGAATTGATGTTTGATGATTCAGGGGAGAAATTAAACCACAAAGAAAAAACCCATCAATTAATTGAAACATTCAAGCAATCATGCAGAAACTTTGAATCTCGTACGAGCGCTGCGCTTCACCTCGAAAGGTTAGGCTCAGAAATACTCATCAATGAAAACAATAAAGTCACTCAGGATAACTTTTTAAGACACATTCAATATTGTGTCACAGGGATTAACCACCCTGTAAATCTGCCTAAAAATCCAATTTATCTGGATGCTTTAATAGGCGGTCAGGAATTAATTCCAGGTATTACACCTAAAATTGGCCGAAAGTTCATTCAGTGTGTTGCTATTGAAGGATTCCCCATGGAGTCTTACCCAGGTATTTTAACGCTGTTGACCCAACTGCCTGTGGAGTACCGCTGGAACTCCCGCTTCATATTCATGGATCCGCATGAAGCTGTAGCTCATTTCACCAAGTTCCGTAAAAAATGGAAACAAAAGGTCAGAGGCTTTTTTGACCAAATGTTTAATACCAGCTCCGGGATCGTTGATGAAGATGCGCTAAGTATGGTTAATGACGCGCAAGCAGCCATTGCCGAAACAAATTCAGGAATGGTGGGTCAAGGCTACTATACATCTGTAGTTGTATTAATGGATGAGGATAGAACAAGCGTAGAGAAAGCCGCGCTATTTATCGAAAAGAATATCAATGCGTTAGGCTTTAGCGCCCGGACAGAAACCATTAATACCATGGATGCCTACATGGGCAGCCTACCGGGCCATGGTGTTGAAAACATCAGACGACCTCTAATGAATACCATGAATCTGGCGGACTTGTTGCCAACATCCAGCATTTGGACTGGTGAAAATAAAGCGCCTTGCCCACTGTTTCCCCCTCAATCACCGCCTTTGCTGCACTGTGTCACTAGCGGTAATGCGCCATTTCGTCTGAATCTTCATGTCAGAGACTTAGGCCATGGCATTATGTTTGGTCCCACACGCTCTGGTAAATCAACCCATCTTGGTTTATTAGCATTATCCTGGCGTCGATATAAAGATGCACGTATTTATTCTTTTGATAAAGGTATGTCTATGTATCCAACCTGTAAAGCAACAGGTGGGGAGCATTTCACCATCGCAGGTAAAGATTCACGCCTTGCCTTTGCGCCTTTGCAGTTTTTAGAAACTAAAGCAGATCGGGCTTGGGCTATGGAGTGGATTGATACGATTCTAGCTTTGAATGGTTTGAATACCACACCAGCTCAGCGCAATGAAATCGGCCATGCAATTCTAAGCATGCACCAAAGTGGCTCTAAAACCTTATCTGAATTTGTCATGACGATTCAGGATGAACCCATTAGAGAAACGTTAAAGCAGTACACCATAGATGGGTTAATGGGGCATTTATTGGATGCAGAAAGTGATGGGCTTGGTTTGTCTTCCTTTATGACCTTTGAAATCGAGCATTTAATGGGTTTAGGTGAAAAATTTGCATTGCCTGTTTTACTTTATCTCTTTAGGCGTATTGAAACTTCATTAGATGGTCGTCCCACTCTAATCTTGCTTGATGAAGCCTGGTTAATGCTGGCGCATCCTGTGTTTAAAAACAAGATTGCTGAATGGCTTGATTCCATGGCTAAGAAAAACTGTGTGGTGTTTATGGCAACGCAACATTTATCTCATGCCGCCAACTCTGGAATCTTAGATATTATTGTTGAATCAACCGCCACCAAAATCTTTTTACCCAATCTGTATGCAAGAGATCCTGAGACCCGACTTATTTATGAGCGCATGGGCTTAAATCCACGCCAGATAGACATCATAGCATCTGCTCAACCCAAGCGTGATTACTACTATGTCAGTGAAAAAGGGCAGCGCCTTTATCAATTGGCGTTAGGCCCTTATGCCTTGGCGTTTGTAGGTGCAACAGATCCTGATTCGATTGCGCGTATGAAGCAATTAGAGTCGAAGTATGAAGATGAGTGGGTCTCTCAATGGCTTTCAGAGAAAGGTATTCGCATGAATCATTACGGAGAAGCAGCATGAAAAAAAGTGTAACAAATAACCCCTACTTCAACGCCAGACGAGCATGGAATGTTCATACGGCAGGACTTATGAAATCACTACAAGTTTGGCAATTGGTAGGATTAGGTAGCCTGTTAATCGCATTGGCAGCAGTTGGTGGACTCATTGCGATAGGTAGCCAATCCAAATTTATCCCTTTGGTGTTTCAACAAGATGCCAATGGCAATACCTTATCAGTTACCCGTGCTGATAAGGTTGGTGACGCAAGCATTGACGATTATCGTGCTGCAGCTGCCCATTTTATTGAAAACGTTCGCATGGTAAGCCTTGATACGGAACTGCAAAAGAAGGCAGTTTTTCAAGTGTATTCCTATTTAAATGTCAATGATGCAGCTTTAGCTAAGATTCAAGAGTTCTACAGTGACAAACAGCAATCCAATCCCTTTGAAAGAGCTGCCTTTGAGATTGTGAGCATAGACATTCGCTCAGTACTTCAAGAGTCGGATGAGACCTGGCAAGTCGACTGGATTGAAACGGTGAGAAATCGTGATGGGTCGCTTAAAGAAAAGCCTCGCATGATGAAAGCGATGATTACGATGTATCAGGAGAATGAAATCAAGGATGCCACCAGTGAGTCCATTTTGAAAAATCCCCACCTGATTTATGTGCGTGATTTTAACTGGTCATACGAATTAAAGCATGGAGAACAACAATGAAAAGAATAATGCAGCTATTTTTTTTATTAACACCGCTCACAAGTTTTGCATTAGATAACACTATTCTGGCCGAGCATTATTTTTCGGATACTGTACCCAAGCTATCGAGTCAGGAAAAACAAGGTTTAGATATTGCAGAGCGTACACAAAAAGGAGAAAAAACAAGTATACCCTTTGCATCAAGCGATGGTTCAGTCAGTTTTATTTATGGATCAGGTCAAATCAGGGTAGTTTGTGCGCCTTTACAAGTGTGTGATATTGCCCTCCAACCAGGAGAGCAGTTTAACGACATGAACGTTGGTGACCCACGCTTTGTCGTTGAACCATCCATCACGGGATCTGGGGCTATGCAACAAATCCATCTGCTCATAAAACCTAAAGATGTAGGCCTTGATTCTTCTTTGGTAGTCACTACAGACAGAAGAACGTATCACTTTAGATTAAAGTCAGATAGAACCGAATTTATGCCTTACATTTCATTTACTTATCCTGATGAGGCAAAAGCCAAATGGCAGTTACTACAACGCATCCAGGCTGAAAGACGAAAAGTAGATACCTTACCAGAAACCAATGAATATCTAGGTGATCTTAACTTCAATTATCGCATTCAAGGCAATGCCCGATTTAAGCCTGTTAGAGTATATAACAATGGCGTCAAAACGATTATTGAGATGCCAAAAACCATGGCTCAAAGTGAAGCGCCTGCGCTGCTCGTTTTAAGAAGTCGAGGGCTATTTAAAAAATCAGAGTCCGTCATGGTCAATTATCGCCTCCAGGGTTGTCGTTACATCGTGGATGGTGTTTTTGATAAAGCCATATTGGTTATCGGTAGCGGTTCCTCTCAAGAAAAAATTACGATTACAAGGTGCTGAAGATGAAAGAACTAAGTGTTTTATTGGCTGCCGTCTTGTTATCAAGCTGTGCCAGCATGCGTTATGGCAATTTCACCCAAATGCCTCAGGGTAAAGATGCTTATTTGGCGACAGATGCAGCCACTCAATTAACCCGAGTCTATCCCCCTGCTCAAAATACATTTTGTATTGGTCAGGCAGTCAACGATGGCTTTGGCTTAAGTCTTATTCAAAATTTGAGAAAAAAGGGCTATGGCATCAATGAAAATCAATGCCCTAAGAATAAAGCTAATTTTTTCTACGTTCTTGATGAGCTTAAACCTCAAAGTTATCGAGTAAGCCTTTTTGTAGGAATACAAACATTGAGCCGTCTGTATGCAAAAAACAATGAAAATATCATTCCTGTCAGCGCATGGACTCATAAGGAGTAAGAACAATGAATCGAAATAATGATTATTTGTCACCAGACAATTCACCGCAAAAGCTTGAAACCACAGGTGTAAAACGAGTAAATAATGTGCCACTCATGATTGCAATTGGTATTTTAACTCTTTTTGTGGTTCTCATCGCATTGGTTGCCAATAAACGAGCTAATGCGCAAAACCAGCCACCAGAAATAGTGAAGGTTAAAAACTCAAAGAAAAATACCATGAGTCTTGCTAATGACGTGGTAGGAAACCATAAATCAGCAGTAATTCCGCCCCAGAGTGTCACTATAGCTAACAGTGAAACAACCCCTTTGCCCATTCCTGAGCAACTTCCACAAAAAGAAGATACTCTGACACAAGAGGTATCTGAAGCTGAAATCGAGCGTATTCGTCAGGAAAAAACTCAAGAATTTGAAGAGGCTGTCAAAGCTAAGTCATCCGTAATGGTAGATAACCCACGATTGAATAATCGCGACACTACTAAAACTTCCATGAATAGCAATGAGATGACATTAAACATCGACCCTTCATCAGCATTTAAAGAGCAGCTCGCATTATTACAAGGAAGACAGGCCAAACCTATGCCACAAACATTAGGTGGGGAAGAAAATGAAATGCGCTGGCATTTAAATTCAACGTTGCAAAATCCAAACAGTCGATACGAACTAAGAGCTGGCAGCGTGATTCCAGGGGTAATGATTAGCGGTATTTCATCAGAATTACCAGGTCAAATCATCGCTCAAGTATCACAAAACGTATATGACACCGCTACCGGAAAATATCTTTTAATACCCCAAGGCACCAAGATATTGGGGCTTTATTCCAGTGATGTCCCTTTTGGTCAGTCTTCCGTATTAGTGGCGTGGCAACGTCTGGTGTTTCCAGACAGTAAAGCTCTGGATATCGGCTCTATGCCCGGTGCTGATAGTGCTGGATATGGTGGTTTTCGCGATCAGGTAGATCACCATTATGCGCGAATTTATGGTTCAGCGCTTTTAATGTCAGGCATTATTGCGGGTATTACTTATAGCCAAAATACAAATCAATCTAACCAATTGGGTTACGCCCAGCCCACAGCTGGCAGTGTCATGAGTCAGGCTCTAGGACAACAGTTGGGCGAGGTTACTTCACAACTGGTTTCAAAAAACCTAAATGTGTCTCCGACTATCAATGTCCGTCCAGGTTATCGTTTCAATATCATCGTAGTGAAAGATTTAACGTTTAAACAACCATATAAGCAATTTGCTTATCAATGAAGGAGAGCATTATGAAATTTAAATCCATGATTATTTATTGCTTTGCTTTACCAATATTCGCGGGTGGTGCGCCTGTGTTTGACATTGCGAACTGGATTCAAAATGGAAAAATGATTGCAACTCAGCTTAGCGAGTATAAAACGCAAGTCGATCAATACAAAAATCAGATGGATCAATATCAAAACATGTTAGACAACACCAAATCACTGACTTCCTTTGAATGGGATAATGCCAACTCGGTTATTAATAATTTGCTTGAGTCGACTGATACCATTGATTACTACAAGCAGGAAGCTGGCAGCCTCCAAGGGTATCTTGACCGATTCCAAAGTCAGGAATACTACCAAAAGACCCCGTGTTTTAATGGCACGGGTCAATGTTCTGCTGAAGAACTTAGAAAAATCAAACAAAGCAGATTAGCGGCTTCTGTTGCTGAAAAACGCTCCAATGATGCCATGCTCAAAGGGATTGATAAACAACAACAGAGCTTAAAAAATGATTCTGCAAAGCTGCGTACGTTGCAATCTCAAGCACAAAGTGCTGCAGGCCAAAAACAGGCTCTTCAAGCCGCTTCTCAATTAGCAAGTAATCAATCCCATCAATTACTTCAAATCAGAGGCGTGTTATTGGCGCAACAGAATGCCCAGGCAGTCAAAGATGCGGCGAATGCCAACAAAGAAGCAATACAGACTGCAGGAGATGAGCATTTCAGATCAGGGGCATACCATAAAAGCTCAGGGAAAAAATGGTAATCCATCATAAAAAGGAGAGGAAAATGAAAGTTATATGTTTATCAATTTTGGTTCTTACTTGTGTGCTGTCAGGTTGCGACAGTGCTGAAACTACAGCTCAAAAAAAGGCTGAACATTTGGCTTCTCTAACATGCGGCAGTTCAAGAGAGGGTCGAACTAAAGAAGAACTCCAAGCGATTGGTGATGCGTGTTTCCGTGGTGGTAGCTATTCCAAAAGCTCTGGCAAGAAGTGGTGATGGTATGAATAAAAAAATAGCTCCTTACTTTATCCTTTTCTGTTTACTTGGGTTTTCTGCTTGTTGCCATGCTCAGGGGCATGGCATGGATAGTCGTGACTTACTGGATAATATTTTACAACGGTTTGCCAGCACATCCGCGCTATGGAGCAAAACCATGTTGAGTTACGCAAGATATTTGTTCTGGTCTTTGGCCTCAATCAGTATGGTGTGGACTTACGGCTTGATGGCATTGCGAAGAGCAGACATTCAAGAATTCTTGAGCGAAACAGTACGGTTTTTTGTGGTTGTCGGTTTTTTCTATTGGATTTTAGACAATGGACCTGCAATTGCAAAAGCGATAATAGACTCCATGCGGCAACTTGCAGCCAAAGCTTCTGGGATTAATGAGCATGTCTCTCCTTCTGATATTGTGGATGTTGGGTTTGATATTGTTTCAAAAGCCATAGACAGCTCATCCATCTGGTCTCCTGCAGCAACTACAGTAGGATTACTCGTTGCAGGGGTTATTCTGATTATATTGGCTTTAGTCAGTATCAATATGCTCATTATCTTAATCACCGCATGGATTTTAACTTATGGTGGCATTGTTTTATTAGGGTTTGGCGGTGGCCGTTGGACTCAGGACATTGCAATTAACTACTACAAAACTGTGTTGGGGATTGCATTACAAGCTTTTGCCATGATTTTAATTATTGGTATTGGCAAATCCTTTGTAGATCAATATTACGCTGCAATGTCTGAAAACATCATGCTTAAAGAAATGTTTGTCATGCTGGTAGTTGCCGTACTGTTACTGGTTCTTATTGATAAAATTCCACCTGCTTTAGCAGGCATTGTATCAGGAGGTGGTTCTGGTGGTGGCGGTGGGCTCGGTCTGGGTGGTGCTATGGGAGCTGCTGGAATAGCTGGGGCTGCCATGGCGGGGGCTGCAGGTAGTGTACTTGCCCAAAGCGGTGGTGGATTATCCGCACTCAATGCGGCATTTAAAGCAGCCAGCCAATCAACCAACTCTGGCGATACAAGTTTTGTGTCAGGGATGGATAAAGGCTCTAAAACCGGTGGTTTAGCCGAAGCCATGGGAACAGCTGCCAAATTTGCAGGTTCTTTTGGTTCCCATTTAGCATCAGGTACTATGGATGTGGCTCGTGAAAAAGCAAACTCGGTTAAAGAGGCCATTGCTGAAAAAATTGCTGACACAACGGGTGGGAAAATTGCTGAGGCAATTCAGAACAAGGTAGATTCACCTGCTTCTGAATCGCAAGAATCCAACACACAAAATATTCTGTCTATGGGTACTCCTGGAGGTAGCTTTAGTTCAGGAACTGATACATCAGATGAAGTCAGTCAGTTTGTGAACCAAAGGGCATCGGGAGAGAGCCAATGAGCCAAAACAAACTGAATAAAGCCATAGGCCCTCAAGTCAGAGACAAAAATCCTGGCAAGGCAAATAAAACGCATACCTGGTTAGTGATTTGTTCTTTTTTAATCAGCATACAAATTGGCACGCAGTTTTTCGCACATCAATTTCACTATGCTGATGTCTTGGGGACTTCATTCGCTCATATTTATATGCCTTGGCAGATTTTTAATTGGGCTATTAAATATCAATCTTATTACCCAGATTCTTTCAATGCTGCCTTTGGTCTGATTGTCATGATTGACTGTCTCTTTTTAATGATGATCGTGTTGGCTTCCAAATATTTTAAAAAGAACAATGTGAGTGATTACCTCCATGGTTCAGCCAGATGGGCTAATTGGGAAGACTTAAACAGTGCGAGCCTCATTGGACATGATGAAGGAGTTTATGTTGGGGCATTTGAAGATGACAAAGGTGAGATTCATTATTTGCGCCACAATGGACCTGAGCATGTTTTAACCTATGCACCAACACGCTCAGGGAAAGGAGTTGGTCTAGTGATCCCTTCCCTTCTATCCTGGAAACAATCTTGCGTCATTACCGATTTAAAAGGCGAACTTTGGGCAATGACTGCTGGATGGCGGCAGAAACATGCTAACAACAAAGTCATTCGATTTGAGCCTGCAACGTTAAAAGGAAGTGCACGCTGGAACCCACTAAATGAAATCAGAGTCGGTACTGAATCAGAGGTCGGCGACGTACAAAATTTGGCAACACTTGTAGTTGATCCCGATGGTAAAGGATTGGAAACGCACTGGCAGAAAACTTCTCAAGCCCTTTTGGTTGGTTTTATTCTGCATGCGATTTATAAACTGAACAACCAGGGAGAACCAGCCACATTTCCCAATATTGACCGTATGCTGGTGGATCCCAATATTAATATTGCCGACCTGCTTATTGAAATGACGCAATACCCACATATTGAGGGCAAAACCCATCCTGTTATTTCAGCCTCTGCACGTGACATGATAGACCGACCCGAAGAAGAAGCAGGATCTGTATTATCTACTTTAAAATCTTATTTGGCGTTATACCGAGATCCAGTGGTAGCACATAACGTCTCTGCCTCTGATTTTTGTATTCGAGATTTGATGAACCATGAAAATCCCGTGAGCCTCTATATTGTTACTCAACCTAATGACAAGGCCAGGCTTCAACCTCTGGTTAGAGTCATGATTAATATGATAGTGAGACTATTAGCTGACAAAATGGAATTTGAGCGTGTATCCGATGACAAAGGATTATCTTATGTAAGCGCTAAAAAAACGTATAAACATCGACTGCTTTGCATGATTGATGAATTTCCAAGCCTTGGAAAACTCGATATTCTACAAGAGTCATTAGCCTTTGTTGCAGGTTATGGTTTAAAGTTTTACTTAATTTGCCAGGACATTAATCAGCTTAAAAGCCGTGAACGTGGCTATGGCCCTGATGAGACCATTACTTCTAATTGCCATATCCAAAATGCTTACCCACCCAACCGAGTTGAAACGGCAGAACATCTTTCCAAGCTGACAGGTCAAACGACGATTGTTAAAGAACACATCACCACCAGCGGTAAACGTTTTTCTACGTTCTTAAATCAAATATCAAAAACCATTCAGGAAATTTCGAGACCACTTTTAACCGTTGATGAGTGTCTGCGTATGCCTGGGCCTAAAAAGGATTCAAATGGTTTAATTGTTGAAGCAGGCGACATGGTTGTTTATGCAGCGGGCTTTCCTGCAATTTATGGTAAACAGCCGCTTTATTTTAAAGATCCAGTGTTCATGGCTAGAGCCTCTGTAGAGGCACCTATTCACTCAGATATTTTACGTGTTCGTTTAAGTGAAGACGAGGTGATCCGGTTATGAAAAAACTGTCCATCATCATCGCTGTTGTTTTGATAAGTACTATTGCTGCAGGCTCATTATTCCATTCTATGGGATTTAGGATAAATCTTACTGAATCCATTCCTGTAGGCTTATATCGCATCACCGGTGCAGAGCCGCTAAAAAATGCTTATGTGATTTTTTGCCCAGATGATAGGCAAACTTTCAGATTAGCCAAGAACAGAAGTTATATAGACCATGGTCTTTATTGTAATGGATATGGCTATTTAATGAAAAAAGTGGTGGCTGTATCTGGCGATATCCTCTCTGTGACAAATGAAGGAGTTTTTGTAAATCAAATGCTAATTCCTTATTCAAAACCAAAATTACAGGATGGGATGAACCGCGCTTTACCTCAATGGCAGGTAATGAATTATCAACTTCAAGAAGATGAAATCATGACGATGACCAGTCAAAGCGAATGGTCATTCGATGGTCGATATTATGGTCTTGTTCACACAAGACAAATCAAGGGAATGATCACACCCATATGGGTAATTAATAAACGGGAGCAAACCACATGAGTCATGAAACCGAGTTAATGGATGTGATTTCAGAAAAGTTCGAGGATTTAGTAATCCCTGGCTTTCTTGTCGAGGTCAGTCCGATAGAAGCAGACATCATGGGTGCATTTTTTGAAGATGCACTCAATGAAGAAGACGCGATGGAGGCTATTTATGACTAAAATGCCTTACCATCAAGTCGTTGCCAATCAAATTATTGAAGGCCTGAAAGCAGGAGCAGCTCCCTGGCTAAAACCCTGGGAACCAGGCACAGGTAATGGTCAAGTTCCTTATAATCCAATAACAGGCAAACGTTATCGTGGGATTAATGCATTTTATTTAATGCTGAATCAGAGTGATGACAATCGCTGGTTAACCTACAAACAAGCACAAAGCATGGATGCTCAAGTACGCAAGGGAGAAAAAGGCACGACGATTCAATACTGGAAATTTCATGAAGAACAAATCAAACAAGATGATGCTGGTAAACCTGTGCTTGATGAGCAAGGTAATCCATTAAAAGTGCAGGTGAATCTTGAACGACCCAAGGTGTTTTATGCAACAGTATTTCATGCCTCACAGATTGATAATATGCCCAAACTCATTACAAAAGAGCCGGATTGGTCCTTAATTGAAAGAGCAGAAAAACTACTGCTCAACTCTGGCGCCACCATTACTCATTCTGAAGCGGACAGAGCATTTTACAGATTATCGACTGATAGCATTCATCTTCCACCAAAAGAGCAATTTAAATCTGCAGCAAACTATTATGCCACTGCCCTGCATGAGCTTGGACATTGGAGCGGTCATCCTTCAAGACTGGATAGAGATTTAGGTCATCCCTTTGGTTCAGATGCCTACGCCAAAGAAGAATTGAGAGCAGAAATTGCAAGTATGCTTTTAGGTGCAGAGCTTGGTATAGGCCATGACCCTTCTCAGCACACGGCATATATCAAATCGTGGATTCAAGTTCTGGAAGATGAACCTTTAGAAATATTCAGAGCATCTGCAGATGCAGAGAAAATTGTTAGTCACCTGTGTGCTTTTGAGCAAACCCAAGACATTCAACTATCAGAACTTATTGAAATCAAAAATGAGAAACTTAAAGAGGTAGCCGTTATGACGTCTGAAAACATCACTTCTGAAAAGGTCTGGTTAAGCATCCCCTTCAAACAGAAAGAGAGTGCTAAATCCACAATAGGAAAACTCCCTGATGGAACACCAGGTATTGCCTGGGATAAAGTTCAAAAATGTTGGTATGCAAACCCTGGTGTTCCTATTGAGAAAATCAAAGCCTGGCTTCCTGAAAATCAAGTACTGACTCAGGATAAAGCGCTTATACCTGAAGATGAATTTAAGGCGGCATTGATGAGTCTTGGTGCTATTGTTTCAGGTGGTCATCCAATTATGGATGGTAAACCTCATCGCATAGCTACAGAGGGTGATAAAAACGGTGAAAAGGCAGGATTTTATGTAGCCCATTTAGATGGTATTCCGGCTGGATATATTAAAAATAATCGAACTGGTACGGAGCTTAATTGGAAATGTAAGGGTTACATTTTAACTGATGAACAAAAGATAACATTCAAAGCAGAGGCACTTGAGCATCAACAGACTCGCCAACGTGAGCTTGAGGCTAAACAAAAAAGTACAGCATTGAGACTGCAAGAAAAATTATCCATGATGGCAGAGATTGTAGAACCCACACCTTATATGCAGACCAAGGGTATTGAAGTTCATTCTGGCTTATATACCGATGAAGAAAGAAAACTAACATGTATTCCTGCAACAGATTGCGAAGGAACACTTTGGACTGTTCAGTACATTTCCGAAGATGGAACTAAGCGCTTTGCAAAAGACTCAAAAAAGGAAGGCTGTTTTCATGTATTGGGTGGCCTAGAAAAGCTTTCAGGAACACCTGTCATTGTTATTGCTGAAGGTTATGCTACAGCTGCAACTATAAAAGATGCAACCGGACTACCTGTTGTTGTCTCTGCCTTTGATTCCGGTAATCTCAAACCAGTCGCTAAAGCGCTACATGATAAATATCCCAATACTCCAATTATTGTGGCTGCAGATGATGACAAACACCTTGAGTTAACAAAGGGTATTAACCCTGGGAAAGAAAAAGGAAAAGAGGCAGCAGATTCAGTTAATGGATTCATCATTCTACCGACCTTTGCTCCAGGAGAGCAGTTATCAAACCCTCGACAGTTTAGCGATTTTAATGATCTGGCTAACAACAGTAAGCTTGGACTCGAAGGAATAAAACGGCAGCTAAAATCAAAAATTGATAGTGTTGTTAAGCAAAACAGCCGCTTGGAATTAACGCAAAAGACTAATGTGGTTCGTATCGCTTAGATTCAATTGAATATGGCAGCAGTTGACAGGTTCAAATGTTGCCAGTATCAACTCCTCTCTTTATATTGTAATTTCTAAATTTCTTATTGTATACTTCCGCCAGGTTTGTCGACATCCCTGGTTATGAGTGGCCAAAAAACGATTTTCAAAAAACGTAACCTGTTTTGTAGTTAATCTTTATTAACTGCTGGCAGTTTTCCTTAAACACTCATGAAAACAAAATTAAGCCCAGCGTATTTAATAAGGAAACTATAAATGTCCATTGCAAAACTATGCGCAGATCAACTCCGTGTTATTTCCAATAATTATGGCGTTAAATTAAAATCAAGCCATGCTCATGAGCTTGTTGCTGCATTTTTTGGTTATAAATCAAAGGCAGCCTTGTTGTCAGATACTCTCGCACCCATAGAGAATATTGGGCAAGCACAAACTTTTGTTCTAATTCCGTCCGCTTTTATCGAAGAACGTCGGAAATGCCTTATCGATTTACCGTCAGACCTACCAGACTCTTATACTTTAGGTGAGGAAATGTTTACCTTCCTGGCGGCTCGAAAAATGCTTGTAGCCAATTCATTTGGTTCTTGGGTGCATCTTGCTGAAGCACTCACCAATGAATATCTACAAATCAATGAAAACTTAATTTTACCTAAAAATTTTGCCCCTACTGAAAATGCCCGTAGTATTTTTAATAAGCCTGTTTATGAATTTAACCCCAAACTCGAAACTACAGCGGATGGAGTAAAACTTACGGTATCCAATAAATACTACGGTTCAAGTCATGTAAATTTTCAACCTATTGATGTCGTCCTAACAATCAAACTGAAGCGTATTGCTGGCCATTTTGGTTATGCAAAACCAGAAATCTCCATAATTTGATATTTCTAGTCAGCCAGTTCGTTAAATTAGGAGACATAATGAAATCTTTAAAAATAAAACTTCCTTTTGGATTAAATGAAAATAGCATCATTGTTCACATTGCTAATGTTGAGAGTGGTAAGAGTTGCAATTGTATTTGTCCGTCTTGTCGCTCTCCCCTAATCGCGGCCAAAGGCACAAAAAATCAGCACCACTTTAAGCATGCCACTACCATTGAATGTGAAGGAGGATTGGAAAGCGCCATCCATATGGCTGCGAAGCAGATTATAATGGAGCGAAAACAAATTAAGCTCCCTGAATATACCATCAACAAAACAATATTAGATTCGAAAGAAAAAATGCACTTCAAATCAAAAACTCTTGTCGAGAAAGGAAAGTCTATTTCCTTTGACTCTGTCCAAGAAGAGCAAGAGATTAATGAAATGCGAGCAGATATTCTCGCTATAGCAAACAACCAGAAACTAATGATAGAGATATTTTATCGTCATAAAGTAGATGATCGAAAAATTGAGAAAATTAAAACAGCTAATATATCTACTATTGAAATTGATCTCTCTGACCTTACACCGGACGATGTGAAGGACTGGGAAACTTTTTGGCTCTGTATCAACGATCCAAATCGTGCTCAATGGCTTTATAACGCCAGAGCGCCTTCTGAGAGTGTAGAACTTGAAAAACAATTGAGCGAAAAAGTTCAGGAAATAGAAGAAGAGTATAAGCAGAAAGAAATTAAGAAATTAAAACAGGAGCAAGAAGCAAAGCCAGTGCTAGAAAGGGCTCTTGAAGAGTTAAAGATAATTCGTACTAAGAAATATGGGGAGCAGCTTGAACAGGAAGCGGAAAAGCATCCTGCATGGAATTTTTATATCAAATATCTTCAGCTTTCAGCTGGTGAACTACCGAATTATCTTAATCTAGATGTCCCTGACGGAGATTGGATTTTCGGTTGCGATAAACGTATATGGCAATCAGCTATTTATTATAATTTCATCATTCACAATAAAAACAACAGGAATTATTTCTCTATTAAACAGGTAGATGATTGGCTTCAAAATACTGCTAAATGTAAAGTTCCTCCCTGTGCTCAAATTGTAGGGAAATATGGCAGGCGCTTTCCCGAACTTGTTCCCACTGAAATTTCAATAAATATTCCCTCATCATGGAAAACGCTGAGGGAATATTTTAACCATCTCGGCAAAATAGGAATACTTATTTATGCAGGAAATGATCGTCGCAATAGAGGAAGTTGCTGGTACCAAATTCTCAATAGGGATTTCAATTCTTATAACCCTTCCCCTTCTTCTCTAATCGAGAAATTTTCCGTCGCACATGGTTATCAAGTTTGAATCCTTTCCGCTCCAGGTGATCATGTGCATTATCCGGCAATAGCACTTCACCTCCTCCGGAGAGCTGAACCAGATCGCATTTGGACAGGTCTCGCAAGCTGTCGTGATCTTTGGCTGGCGAGCCTTGTCTAATGCTGAAAGAGTTGGACTTTGTAGTATCCCCTCTCTTTCCAGTGGCTGTTCCAGCAGCCTCATGGCCTCCTGAAGTTCTTCCTCGATAGCTTTGTCGGTTTGCTCTTGATTGATCATGGGATTTCTCCTGTTCAAAATTTAGTTTTTGACGTTGATTTTCCAAATCCAAATCAGCAAAAGTGATTGGCATTTGATATTGAATAACAATCTGCAAGATAATCTTTTTAAATAATGGAGACCCATTCACACAAATACAGTCACCATAGCGCTGTCTTGCCATTTCCAAGGCTCTTTTAAGCGCAGGAATAGACCCGCCTTTAGAAATGATAATTTCCTTTCCATTGTCCCTAATAACACTGTTATCTTTTTTATAAATCTCCGTACCTTCTTTAGTAACCGAGTCGATTTGTCCAAAATTTAAAGAGGAAGAAAAAGAAGGACCTGATCCTGATATGGTGTAATCATGTTTATTTTTACGATTACGATACCGCATTGCCATTAAAGCATTTTGATCACCGCCTTGTGCTTTTTGTTTCAGCCAGTCAGCCCAGGTTTTGTTTTGATAAGAATCTAATAACTGACTACGTTCTTTTGCATAATTTTTTCTTATGTTCTCAATCTCATTAAGCAGCGTTTTGTTTATATGTTGATAGAGGTACTTTTTCTGTACTTTAGAAAGGTTCATTAACTTCAAAGCCACTCGTTTAATTCGTCCTCGCTTTTTCGCCTTTTCAATAAGTTTTGTTCTGGCCTCACGCAACTTTTTAAGCTTGTCTGAAACGAAACTTTTATTGTGTGATTTTTCATGCTGATATTTAGCATAGAGATTGGTGCCAAGTACCTTTTTATTTAATGGTTCATAATGATAAACATTTGATGCAGTTCCATCGTCTTCTGGGTGCGATGGTACGAATGAACCTAGCTTGGATTCGAGATTTTTTTTAGCAAAAATTCTGGAAATTGAACTTGCTTTAACAGTAAGCCCTTGGACATTGCAGAACACAAAACCATTGGCTTTAATTCGAATTATCAACCCATGTTCTGCTAAAATGCTATGAATCTCCTTCCAGCTACCAGCAACCTCGATTTTTTCTTTACAATAGCGTTTCATCCAATTAATTAAGCTTTCAATACCTGAGTGATGCTCCATATCGTCAGCAAGATTTTCTGAATGGTTTTTACGGGTTTGATGATTGGTTATTTGAAGGCCTAATTCAATTTCCAACTTGGATGCGACCTCAGCAAAAGTTTTATATGCTCTATAAGGTTCAATCATATTAAAGGTTTGAGGATGTATTTTATTAATAGCAACATGAATGTGAAGATTGTCTGTATCATGATGAACAACGGAGATTCTTTGGTGCTCTTTAAATCCAATCGATGATGCCACAGTATCTTCAATTTCCTGTAAAACTTGAGCCGAAGGGTTTTCTCCTGGAGCAAAAGAAATAAGCATGTGATACGTTTTATCTCCAGTCGCTCTTTGGTTTTTAGCTTGCGTAGCCAAAACCTCCTGAACAGCCCAAATGGGATCGATACTGTTACAGTTTGATAACCTGACCTTGCCCACTCGCTCCTGTTTATTTTGTTGATTACACAGGTATTGAACAAGACCTGAGAAACTACTAAGCCTTGTTTTCTTCATAGGAATATGGCGAATAATCATAGTTTTTTTACCACTTCAAACATCGCATCCTGAGTAGTTTGAATACGAGCTAACAATGTTTTTATTGTTTGGAGGTCAAAGTGTGCGACACGTTTATCCTGAGTCAACCATAGTTTTAACAGTCCACCAAGCCGTCCTAAATCTCCATTAATCTTGGCTAACTGCAATATCTGATCCTTATCAACATTACTTTGAATTTGATAACCGAGACTAATCCTTCTTAAATACTCGGCAATTGAAAGCCCAGCTGTAGCTGCATTTGATTTAATCTGAATTTCTTCGGAAGGCAAAACAGGTACGCGAAGATGGCGACCATTTTTTCTGGTGGGTGTTTTAAGCTTCTCGTCCATAAGGATGCCGACCTCTTAATTAAGTGGTTATGCAATCCTTTGGGTATTGATTTGACCTTAAAACATAGGGTTTTCGTTGAGTACCGAAGGTGCGAATAAGACTTGTGAGGTTTGGTAGCCAGCTTGCTGGTTAGCTAACTTCACCTATCTTGCCCTGCGTTTTAAGTTCATCTAATAACATACTATCAGGTAATTTTATGTAATTTCAAGGCCATTTGTTTTGAAACCAAATTAATTTCTAATAATTACTAATAATTACGATAAATTACATATTTATGCGCTTTAGAGAAGGTTTAATTACGCCAAAAAGAAATAATATAACTCAACTAATTGCACAGCAACAAAATAGTTTGTACCATCAGAAAGAGAACAATAATAAGTTGATGGTATGACATGGGAAACTCCCTCAGCGAACGAATCGCAGCAAAGCAAATGGTAAGAAAGGCCTCTGCTAAATCTGTAAATAAAGCCGCATTTCTTGCATTAAAAATTGATATTGCTTCAGCGCTAGCTGACGGCTGGTCTATAAAGCTTGTCTGGGAAACACTAGTTGAGGAAGGCAAAATCTCATTTTCATATAAAACTTTTTGTGGCTATGTAGCACGTTTGCTTGCTGCAGAAAAAAAGCCATCTTTTCAGGAGAACACCAAGGAAGATGAAAAGGCTAAAAGTAAGACAAAAACTGAAATTCGCGGTTTTACTTTTAATCCAAAACCTAACTTAGAGGAACTCTTGTAATGGCAAAAATACATATCACACTGCAGGGAAAAGGCGGTGTCGGCAAATCATTTATTTCAGCAACAACTGCACAATATAAGCTGCACAAGGGCCACACCCCACTGTGTATTGACACCGACCCCATAAATTCAACCTTTCATGGCTTTAAAGCCCTCAACGTCGATCATATTCAAGTCATGAGCGGTGATGAAATCAACCCTCGTCTTTTTGATGCCCTCATTGAAAAAATTGCCTTAACAACTAATGATGTAGTTATTGATAACGGTGCCAGTTCTTTTGTACCGCTATCTCATTATTTAATCAGCAACCAGGTTCCCGCGTTGTTAAAAGAACTAGGTCATGAAATGGTGATTCATACGGTCATCACTGGTGGCCAAGCTTTATTCGATACTATTAATGGTTTTGCACAGCTAATTGACCAGTTTGAAAATGAAGCACAGTTTGTCGTCTGGCTCAATCCCTATTGGGGAGCCATTGAACATGAAGGCAAAGCATTTGAACAGCTGAAAGCCTATCGAGATAACAAGGACAAAATATCAGCCATAATTCAAATCCCCGATCTAAAAAAAGAAACCTATGGTCGGGATCTAACCGAGATGCTTCAACAAAAGCTGACCTTCGATGAAGTGCTGGGTACGCCAGAGAAAAGTATTATGACACGCCAACGATTAAAAATCGTTCGTGATCAACTGTTTGGTCAGCTTGATAGTGCTAAGGTGATATAATGTCAGAGAAACTCGATAAAATCATTCAAGACATCACCGTCAAACATGGTGTACTTTTGGGTAAAGACGATCCGATTCTCATACTTCAGACTATGAATGAACAACTGATTGAGGAAAATCGAAAAACCCAACAGGATTTGCTAAAACTGTTCCGAGAGGAAATGGAGGTCATTTCCTCTCAGTGGAATGAGGATGCAAAAGAAAAAGCTGAAAAGGTTCTAAATGTAGCATTAGCTAGTAGTAAAGAGGCTATATCCAGATTACTGCAAGAATCTACTAGAGAATCAATTCAAGTTATGA
The DNA here is from genome assembly GCF_003990085.1 of Legionella sp. km535. Classification (NCBI taxonomy): domain Bacteria; kingdom Pseudomonadati; phylum Pseudomonadota; class Gammaproteobacteria; order Legionellales; family Legionellaceae; genus Legionella; species Legionella sp. km535. The sequence continues at coordinate 67,883 of NZ_RZGU01000017.1, forward strand.
AGAAATTAATTTCGGATTCATTAATTGAAGCTAACTCCTTAACTCAAATGATGCAAAAATTTAGTAGATTTGCATTGGTTTCATCAGCCACATTGTTTGCTGTCTCTTGTATGACTCTCTTATTGTTTGGTAAATAAGTACTGTATTTATTCAGACCAAAAAATGAGTTCATGTATACATCTATTGCCCCAGATTGGGGCTTCTTATTGTTATCAACGAAGCTTAATACTACCCTTATATCCCCTTACCTCTCAAGGTTGTAACCAATAAATAAATTAATTTTCTATTGGATAAGAAAATTGAGGCCAATGTACTTTATTAAGCACTTTGATAAGTTTAATAAATGGCACTACATTCAGAAAATTAAACAAAAAATTCATGAAACAATTTTTTAAACCGATAAAACTCAGATACTTTCAATTTTTATACATAGATCGAACGGTTCATTTAAACGGTGGTTTTCCTAAACTCTATAACACCATAAGTAAATTACTTATAAACAAAATGAAAATGATATAAAATTCTCTTTCATCAAAGATGGTATACACCCTGAAATAGTGAAATAAATTTATGAGTAAGTTAGTTGACGATTACCTAAACGGATTATCAAAAATATACAATGAAGATAGATTGAAAGAATTTAAATTAATTCCTCCAGCATCGCAAAATCAAATTAATCGCCTTAAATCAATTTATCCAAATGTGCCTAACGAGCTCCTAGAACTATTAAAGAAAATAGATGGAACTAATGGAGTTTATAACGAAAATCGAATTTGATTGGAATTTTTTGAAGATCGTGAGTTTCCATTTACTTTTTGTTCAACTGAAAAAATGCTTGAACATGCCAAATCTGATTGCTCTTGGGCTGAACTTTATGGTCTAAGTCCAGAAGAGATTGAAGATGAAGAAATATTTTCAGGTGAAATAAACCCATTAGCTTCATGTAGAGACTGGCTTCATTTAGGCGAAAACATGATATGTTATTCAAACTTATATATTGATTTTAATCCGTCACAATTTGGAAAAGAAGGACAAATCATTTTTTATATGCATGACCCAGATTCATATTTCTCAATTGCAGATTCATTTGCAGATTTCTTAAAAATGAATCTAGATTCTAATTTTGAGTATCTTATATGCGATTAAATAATAAGATAACTAAGCAGACAAAGAATTGGCAAAAAAATGGACATCTAGGGGATGAAAAATCTTATCTATCACAAACTTTTGATTTTTCGAATTTTGGCGATCCAATAACTCCATGACTTCCCTTTTTTATTTTTTCTCCATTATATCCTGTTTGTGATGGATAAGGTACGTTATCTATCCTAAACGAGGAGCGTCTTCAAATGGAAGGTAAGTTGACGATTCTACTAGAAAACTATTTTTTTGATCAAAATGCTAAAGGTAGAATTGCATCGGGTAAATCAAACGCCGCAGTATTCATTTCGCGAGTGACTCGATAGGAGATTAAATCATCTCCTGAACAAGGCTGCATGATACTGATTAATTGACCAGGATTATACTCCTGATTATTCATCCAAATCATTTGGTCTTCTTTTGAAAGAAGGACAGGCATTCGATGATGAATCGGCCTCATCAATTCATTCGCATCGGTAGTTATAAGGCAACAGGAATGAATGACCTCGTCACCAGATTGCCAGGTATCCCAAAGTGCTGCAATGGCAAGGTACTCCTGGTTTTTGGAAGTGACATAGTAGGGTTGTTTAATACCCTGCTCTAAATGCCATTCATAAAAGCCACTCATCACCATGATTCCCCGTTTGGATTTGATGGGTTGGCAAAATGCGGGTTTCTCAAACAGAGTTTCGGCGCGAGCATTAATCAGCATGCCCACCTCTTTTTTATCTTTTGCCCAAAAAGGAATTAATCCCCAGCGTAAATGCAATTCATTGATCTGCATCCCATCAGGGGAACATAAAAACAATACGGTGGAACCTGGAGGAATATTTTAACGAGGAGTGATTTCTATGGTCTCACCCACATGAAATTGATAGTGTAATGTGTCATATTTAGGTACAAAGGCAAATCGACCACACATCGCGTCACTCTTTAAGAAATCTCTTTATTCAAGTATAGAATTTATTCCAAAGAGTTATCCATAAAATCTGTTCATAAGTCTGTGCACAGATGAAATAAAATGATGATTAACTAAGTCTCATAACAATCTGCAGAAACATCCCACTACCGGTAAAGCTAATCAAGGGTTTCCTTGCTTAGCTTTACCGAATATAGACTGGAGGGATTTGCATTATATAATCAGTGTACGATGCTTTTTTGAATCGCTTGGCGTTTAGCTATATCAAAAAGAGATTTTAATGATTTTGGAGTCAATGTGGTGATGCTGCTACTTAATACCCCTTTAAAAGAACCACCAAAAAATGGATAAGGTAAAACATCTTTAGATACAGCAGAAAATGAATAAGACCAGGTTAAACCTTTGTTATTGCTAATAGCTAATAAGGGCATATAAGTATTTCCCCTTATCCTATCCATATAATAATACCAACCTGATGCAAGGCATACCTCACCTTTACAATCGACTCCATTGAGACCCCCTTCTATAAACGGGGTGGGTAATACTGGAGATGTAATTTCAGGCGGATAAGTCCAAGTTACTCCTCCATCGGTTGTTACCCCTAGTAAAGGACGTGTTCTTTCATGATCGCTATACTGACCAACAGCAACACAAGTATTTCCGTTACAACTTGAGTCATTAAATTTTCCCGAAAGGAGTGAAGGAGGTAAATTCGAGATAATATCGTTAGGATATGTCCAAGTTTCTCCAGCATCGTTAGTAAAAGCTAACAACGGGCGTTCTGCTGTTTTATCACTGAAGTATCCAGTAGCAATACAGAGAGTTCCACTACAACTTGAGCCACCAGTCAGCTGTCCTCTCATAAAATGAGGAGGTAGGGCAGACTTGGTAATCTCTGAGGGATATCTCCATGTTTCCCCTTTATCCTTACTCACCGCCAGTAAAGGCCATGGTTTTTTTCTATTATCATACTCGCCTGAGATAATACACAATGCCTCACTACAACTAACACCACCGCTAAAGTGTTCTCTATAGAATGGTGCGGGTAAAGCAGAGTCTGAAACATAAGACCATGTGGCTCCCGCATCTTTACTTAATGCTAATAGTGGATAAGTTGTTCCCGGATAATGATATCCCACAGCCATACATGTCGTACCAACACAGGAAGCACCGTAGAGCATTGCCTCTTCAGGAAAATCTGGGGCTACAATTCCTTCCGGATAGGACCAAGTGACTCCTGCGTCTCGCGTAACCGCCAATAACGGTCGATATTTTTTATTGGAAAGATAAGCCCCTACTGCGACACATGTGGTTCCACTACAATTAGGACTTCCTGTAAACCATCCAAATTTAAAAGAATCAGGTAACTTGGAATTAATATCCTGAGGATAAGACCAAGTTATTCCCAAATCACTACTAAGCGCCAATAAAGGACGCTTGGTCACTTTGTCACTATAAGTTCCTATTGCAATGCACAATGCATCACTACATGCTGACGCAACCAGTTCGCCTTCATAAAAGGGTTGAGGCAATGATGAATGGGTAATATCCATAGGGTAGCTCCATGTAGCTCCTTCATCGGTACTAAGACCCAACAAGGGACGTCTCTTTATGTCATCATCATAATGTCCAGTTACTATTAGGGGTTGATACTGAGATGAGTCAGTTAAGGGCATTGCTGCAACACTATAGAACGACACACTAAGAGCTGCTAGAAACAGAATAACTAGAGCGATCGATTTAGATTTTTTTATATACATAATGAAATTTCCTTTTATTAAAGGGCTTCGCTGAGGACAGCAAATCCTGGTATACATTACTTTAAAGACTTAGAGCGATGGATAATTTTTTCAATTAAAATGGGATCATTAACAAGACGTGCTTTGTTTAGAATTGCTGGGTAATCAGTGGCATGATTAAGTAAGGGTTTTGCCCAAAGTTGATACAACTCATCAGGGGATAAAACCTTTTTGACCGATAGTGCTCGTTCGGTTATTAACACATCAATAGCGCATGTAATAATCCACTTGGTGGTGTTCATCTCTCCGCATGCAATTTTATTGATTGATTTTGGAGTAAGAATTTTATCTTTATCAAACAGCTTTTTCGCTGCGGTTTCGAGTTTTTCTGATTTATGGGTGATGGAATTGAGTCTGGTAAATATCTCTTGTACTTTTTTGGAGTAATCAATGGAAAGTTTATCCGATTGTTCAGGTTGATGGTGTTCTAGTTTACGTTTATAAACTTCTTCTCGATTGACTAAGATGCCAGGTGCATCAATACCTAGTTTGATATTTCCGGGTTCGTCTGTTAAAAACGTAGTGATTCTAATTTGCTCATTATTAATGGTGAGGATTAATTGATGTTCAAATTCGACGTGCCTAATTTCCATATATTACTCGCTGTATCTAATCGTTACTAATGGTTTCCTTAAAAGTAGACATAGTGTAAAAATAATGGAATTAAATTACAACAGTGAAATCCTTATAGAATACTAATATAGTCGATTCATTCTGTTTTTAATCATCCCTCGACCGCATAAAATAAAATGGACTGTTAATAAAAAGGCCAGAAAACTGCATAGCCCCCTATCATTTGCTAGCGGAGGGATACGGGTGAGAAGCACCAATGGAACAAAAAAAAATAAAGCAAATAGATAGGTGTAGAGTGCTGAATTTTGGGAGAATAAGTAGGATATGAAGTAATAAAGGAAGGAAAATAACAGGCTAACCAGATAGAAAAAATTAATATAAAAAATCCACCAACCTTTAAAATCAGCATTGTTGTGATGGATTACAGTATTCACGAGCGAACTCAGAAAGAAGACTAAAGTCATTATAAAAAATTGTTGGCGGAACACGTCCTGATGTTTTTTTTGTTTTTTTGCATTTAAACCAGGTAATTGCATTACGGCATAACCATTGATCAGCAACAGCCATATCGACAACCCAAAACCTTCTATAACGTCATGAGTAAAACCCTCTGTCATCACATACAAAGTTAAGACATACACGAAGAACAGAAGGGTGCTAAAAGGGTTTAATAGGTTTATCATAAAACAATTCTCTCAATATCACGGATGTTTTTAGCATATATTCTATGGTCTTAATCGAGTGGTGGCGATTTAAAAAATAGGTACGCTAATTGCTCTTAGAATCTAACTCAGCTGCTTGCTTTACATGTCATTTTTATACATTATGACCATTGAGTAATGTATTCATTCTCGTAGCCTTCAATTAATGCGACTTGTGCTGCCCACTGGTACTCCCAAGCAGTAGGAGGATGGAGTTTATTCCAGGCAAGAAATAGATTTTTTTGGGCGGGACTTAGGCGGACATTATAACGCTCGGAAAAAAATAAATGCGCACGCGCCACCAGTCCTTTTGAATTCTCTGAAGGTTCCATTTTCTTTTCTTTTTTATCTAACTTAATCGCACACCCATAAAAATCAGACGCAGAGGCCAAAGCAGAGATACGATAATTAGAACGTGCGCCATTGACTAAACCCACCGCTGGCCACAAATTATATAATTCGGATTCCATATGCCTGAATTGGCTGCTTATCTTTTTACAACACGCCCTACCCTTATAGGGTTTACCGTTTCGTTCGCATAGGGGTTTACGCCAACACTCAAGATGCTGTCCGAATTGATGGGCAGGCATGATGTGTTCCCACTCTACGCGATGAGCTCGTTTGTTTTTTTGTGCTTCGTTCATTCCACAACTGGCTAAATCGATTTTCTTTCCATGAAACTCACAACCGCAATAAATCGTAAGAGGATGTTGTGCAAATACTTCTCCCGCGATTTTCTTGGCCTGCGAAAAGTTGCTCGGCGAAGCCTCACATTCCAACACCATAAAGACTAGAAAAAGGCTTATAAAAAATCGAAACATCAAACACCTCATGTATAATGTACGCACAATACGCAATTATAATAAAAAGTACATCACGATGGCCGTACATACCTTCTCAACTACTCTATTCAAAGACAACGGCCTGTGCCAAACCATAAACATTTCCTTTACCTATTTTTTGCCAGACCATCATCGGCAATGGCAAGACCCTCACTTAGGAAGTATTTCTCTTTTAGAGGTCTTAAACCAAGATGAACTCTCTATTTTAGCTTCGTTGTCCATCAATGAACATATAAAAATTAGACATGAATGCTGGTCATATATTGAAAGCAATAATCTTGCTATACCTCATCCAGTGATACCAATTATCTAATTCCAAAATCCATACCCCAAAATGTCTCTACCCACTATAAGAAATCTCTTGCATGACATCGAAGGAATCTCTTTATGTATCAGTTCTATTTCTTTGCTATAGTCAAAATGAGTAATGACAATGGATGTCTTAAAAGGACTTTTGTCTTAGTATCACGGATGATGCCTTCCACAAAGATGTGGAGGACTACTCAAAAATTTATGATTCATTAATGCAGTATGCAACGATGAGTCACCCCTTCTTGTTAGAGCACTTTAAACTCCCAGAATTACCCATCATTTCTGAGCGCATTGCGAAAAGTTATTGCATTGCTGTAACTACTGGAATTTCTTGCATATACCCGATGTATTCACAGAGATATCCACAGAAAATGTGGATAAGTATTGTTGCATTGTATAATGTGGAAAATGGCGCTATGCCTTGTTCTATAAGGGTTTTATCGAATTGGGAATAGTGAGTTCAAATGAAAAGCAAGATGAATTTAAAAAGATTATCCACAAGACGCACAGGAAATCTGTATAGCGATTGCATACACATAGTAACAATAATAAATTTGAAAAAACAGTCTTGACTCTCATTATTTTATAATAAAAATAAATCTCCCTTTGAGAATGCTTAATAAGAAGTGTCGAGCAGTGCTGTCATTTCTTGATGAACATGTATGTGATAGCCAAACCCTTTAAGGTAGGTAACAGGATCACATTGCTGTAATCCTGTTACCTACCCACTAGTGATTCGGAAAAAAAGGTTTTTTTTGGGAAATATCGTACTTTCCCACAAAGAAACCCTTTATTCAAAACAAATTTCAGGAAATTGGCTTTTATTATACTGAACGCTGTGCTTGGTCAAATGCTCATCATAAATGCATCTATTGTGCTGATTAATTGATTTTTGTGGCATTTTTTTGTACAATACCAATCCGTGTAATTATGGATAATACATTATGCCCCCAAACCTCATTTCTATTTTCCCTCAAGACTTTCTTCATAAACTAATTAATTTTCCGAAAGAGACCCTGGCAAACCTGTTTAAACTATGCCAGCAAGCAGCTCAACTGTTTGCAAGTAAGGAGTTATATGCGCTAGATCCTCTTGTCTGTGAGAACGCGTGTCATATCAGAGCATTTACTCTATGGCATATGGCTAATAAGTACAAAAAAAGCAGTAGTTGGCATCAATGGGATGTATTTATCCAGTCCATAGAAAAACTCATAGAAAAAATTAATGCCTTACCTCCGATTAGCGAACATACTAAACAAACGATTGAACACTATCTTCAAGAGCACCATCTCTATATCGAACTGGATGAAGAGTTTCTTTTTGATATTAAATTTGTTTTTTTGTCACATGTGCTGACGTTAACTAAAAAGCAATTCCCATCCACCTCTTTTATGCTTCATGAAAAAACATGCCTGGAAGCTTTAAATAGGCTGGGACTGGTTCATAATAAAATCAAATCACTGGTTTCCAGTGCTCAAAAAGAACTCTCTGCAATGTCATGCCATTTTATTCAAAAGAAAAGCCAGGTATGTAGCAATAAGATTCTAAATCAACTGCTAGTAACTCGCTATGATGATCACAAACGAAGCTACCTCCCACAATATGCAACAGCCAAAGTCATTCTTTTAAGTGCATTACAAAATAATATTCCAGTCATAATCAAGCTCTCTCGATATGTGCAACATCACTATCATGATGAACTTAGTTTAGGCTTCATGCCCTCATCAGATAAAAAGGAGTTTTGTTTTACAACTCAGTTCAATGAGCAATCTCAAACTGCCATTATTTGCGAAGGGGTTATTGATTACCCAAAAACAGCAGAAGCCCCCTCAACACTCCTAAATCGTTTGAACCAATACTCCCTAATGCAAATACTTTTGGCTAATTTTGCTGCACATCCTCAATTTTCAGGTAATTTAAGACATACCCCTTGCATTTACAAAGAAGCTCTCCAGAGCGCTAGCGACTTAAAACCTCATATAGCACAAGAGTGGGAAGAGTTTACTCAACATGCTTATTTCGCCCAAAAGGAAGGATGTGTTTTGGAAAATCCTGGTCTTTTATTTCTAAATCACGTTTTTTGTGATTCAGTCATTAATTATCAACTCCATGATTTATCTGTAGCGATACAGGAAGAAATAGTACTGGATGAAAATGAACTATAATTAATTCATTATCAATGCACGCAACTCTATAATAAAAATGACCAAAACACCCCATGTTCCGAATCATAATGCATTAGAAAAGCGTCTTCGTGAACTTGAAGAAGAATTGTCTTTTTATCATGACATGATGAACTATATTCCTGGACATGTGTATTGGTTAGATAAGAATAATCATTACCTTGGATGTAATTTGGAGCATGCGAAAAACATCGGTCTTACCAACCGACTAGATATTGTTGGAAAAACAAATAATGACATGCCATGGAAAGCAATTGCTGAAACAGTGAACCAGACCAATTCACAGGTAATGAAATCAGGAGAACCCGTCACCATAAAAGAAACAGGACTGGTCAACGGTATACAAACCACCTTTTTATCTCAGAAAGTTCCTTTAAAGAATAAAAATAACGAACTTGTTGGTATTTTAGGCGTTTCAATTAACATCACCGAGATAGAGCAATTACAGAAATCACTCATCGAAGCTAAAAAAGCAGCCGAAGCGGCAAGCGAAGCCAAAACTGAGTTTCTAACCAACATGCGCCATGACATCCGCACCCCACTTTCTGGAATTGTAGGATTTTCGGAACTTTTAAAATCGGATTCAAATGAGCCACGCATTAAAGAATATGCTGATAATCTTATCACATCAAGCCACGCATTACTGGATTTAATGGACGAGGTTCTTGAAGCGGTCAGAGTAAGCTCCGGTGAAATCCCTATGCTAAAACGTAAGTTTAGCCTGAGGAAGACGTTCGAACAGGTCATTGCTTTAAACCAGGCGCGTGCTCATGAAAAAAAATTGAACTTATCCCTTACAGTAGATACCAACCTCCCCTGCTTTGTTATTGGAGATAAAATCCGAATCCATCGAATAGCTCTTGAATTAATTGGAAATGCCCTTAACTTCACCGATAGTGGCCATGTCTCAGTACATGTGACCCTTGCTAAAAAAGAAGAACGCCAATTAGTCATTAAATTAACCGTGGCTGATTCTGGCATAGGCATTCCAAAAGACAAACAGCAAGAAATTTATCTGCAATTTAAACGACTGACCCCATCCTATCAAGGTATTTATAAAGGTGCAGGATTAGGGCTTTATGTGGTAAAGCAATTTGTGGATGAGCTGGGTGGTGAAATTTATGTTACCAGTGAGTCTCATAAAGGAACCTGTTTTACTTGCCTGCTTCCCCTCCAGGAGCCACTTCTCGATGATGACTCAGGTATCGATGAATACGAAGAGTTAAAGGTTGAAACAGCGTATATGACTCCTGCAAGGCACCAACAATCTAAATCTTCGTCCATCTCAATACCACAGGACAAAACAGCGTCCTTGGTTCTAGTTGTTGAAGATAATTATATTGCCCAGACCGTAGCCAAAGCCTTATTAACCCAGTTAGCCTGTGCTGTTGATGTTGCATCAAATGGCATTGAGGCTCTGGAACTGTGCAAAAAGAAGCACTATGATTTGATTTTTATGGATATAGGATTAGGTGATGGCATGGATGGATATGAGGTCACCCACCACATTAGAAATTGCTCCACTGAAATAAAAAACACCCCTATTATTGCGCTCACAGCACACGGTGGCGATGAAAATAGGCAACGCTGCATTGAGTCTGGAATGGACGCGGTATTAACAAAACCCCTGACTCAGGCACATGCTGTAGATATTCTTAAGTCGTTTATTCCAGAGCGACATGAAACACCAACGGTTGAATCATCCCAAGCAAGACGCGACTTGCCTGATAATGATGATGAGATGTTTCAACTCAATCAATTCCCTATCTTAAACAGTGACGAAGCATTGAAGAATTGCGCGACTCAAGAGATGTTAAAAGAATTGTTAACCTTAATGACCAAGGAGCTTCCCACTGATTTGGAATGCATGAAAAAAGCCTTCAAGACTCTTGATTATCCACTGGTTGAAAAAACCGCCCATAAAATAAAAGGTGGCGCGGTTTATGTAGGAACCATCCGTATGAAATACGCCTGTCAGTATGTTGAACGCTACTGGAAAACTGGGCAACGTGAATTATTTGATGCACTCTATCATCAGGCAGTAAGTACTATAGAAGAAACCATCACCTATATTGAGGGATGGCTGCAAAGGAATACTCCATGAATAATAAATTGTTTGATACGCTCGAACGCGAGTGTTTAATTTATTAATCCCCAAAAGAGGCCACACTTGAACTGCTTCGCCCGTTAATTAATGAATTTCTTTCCACACAACCAGAGCATCTACTGTTAATCCTGGCCAAAGAAGAACAAACGACTGATGCAGTCAGTGATGTAATCGCCCATCAATTCACCGATACCCATGATATTTTAATGCCTCGAGTGATACACCACCTTAACAACCTGCTTTATGAAACCATCAAGCCTTATTATTTCCAGAATAAATGCTAATAAAAATCGACTCATCTCGCTATGACAAAAACCATTAGGAGTCAGACGCCAACTAAAAGAGATTTTTTCTCACTTAATCTAAATGAAGATATTATTAAATTTCAGCTCGTTCTCTGGAATAAATATTGTGATGCTCGCAAACTAAAATTGGATAAGTACGGGATAATGGGCATCTATTGGCTCAGGGGTAACTGCATCACCATAACCTATACACAAGAAGTGAAACTATGGCTAAATATTTACTTGGCGAAAAAGCAAAACAAATCTTTGCTAGCAGATAATACCTATTTAGTTTCATACTTATTTTTTAAATATTAAAACCCAGCAACGTTAAATGGGTTTTAATATTAAAAATAACCCCGTAAAATCAATTGTGGGGAATTTGCGTATTTGAGTACGACATTGTTATACATCGTAGGACATTTGTAGTGGATTCCCGCGATAAAAATTATAATAAAATCAATTGCTTATTATTGCATTGACGGGCTCATTAATTGAGGCTCACTCCTTAACACAAAGGACGCAAAAATTTAGTCGATTTGCATTGGTATCATCAGCCACATTGTTTGCTGCCTCTTGTATGATTCTCTTATTATTTTGTAATTAGACAATTTCTCAACAGCAGCATGAACATGAATATACCTTTACAATTATTAAGCCTCTTATAGGCGCTTTTTCATTTATCGGAAATTACGCGCCTTGTAGCTAAAATACATATTTAATGGGTCAAAATTAAATTCAAAACCCCGATTTATAAACTACCACTGGATAGTTAAAAATGGGGAGATTACCTAAGCTTTGTAGAAATCTGCAAGTAAATAACTGTTAAAATCAGCGAAGAAACCTATTCATTTGCATATAATTCTATGTTATAAATCTCGCGCGTATTAAATTCACAGTGCTCACTCAATCAGCATGTCGTTTGATATGAAAGAATTGCGTTTTTATATCGCCAAATTAAATTATAAATTCCACTCCAAAAGGAAAATGGAATATACATATTTAAGTGCGTATTGAAAATTTTATTTTATAGGAGTCGTATCAAAGAACATTGAAGTTATGAATTAATGAAATAAATCTTGGTAGTTCAGAATGAATATTACCATTAGCACTATTATCAATAGTCTCAAATATATAAGGATCTATATGAAATATGTAAAAAAAATATCATCTATTATAATGTTTTTTTCAGTTGGATTATCTTCAGCACAAACTAACTTAGTATTAGAAAAAGAATGCAACATATCTAATTATAATAATAATTTTTCAATTTTATTTTTGCCCAAAGAATCTGAATTGGTTTGTGCAAAAAAAATTGCAATAGAGTGCTGTGTTGGTCATGGTGGTGTTTGTCAATATTGGCCTTATCCCAAATGTTGTGACGGAAGTAGATGTAGTGGATAGTAGATTTATGGTATAGCTCAAATTAATTGAACCACATCAATCAACTAATTAAGATATTTTGATCTTTATCTGAAAAAGCAGATATCACACTAAGTGGTTGACTGCTTTTTTACTTCATTAATATGTGTTTTATTCTTGCAAAAGATACGTTATAGGTAATTTATTTATTTTTTGACTTTAATTCCTGATTTTGATAATAAATTTAAACATATATATTTCACATAAAATGCGTTTTATATTAGCAAGTTGAACTGACTTAAAATAAATATCCAATTTTACATCACGACTTTATGGAAAAAATATGGAAATAGCTAAACAACTAACAGATACAATAAGTGCTGCTTTTGAGGCCCAGGTATCAAAGTCACCGCATAAAGTTGCAGTTATCCATAATAAAAAAATACTTACCTATAAAGAACTAGACACTTTAGCAAATCAATTAGCTCACTACGTTAAACTTCTTATCGATATAAATCCAGATGACTTCGTTGCATTTAGTTTAACGAGATCAGAGAACATCATCATTTGCATATTAGCCATTTTAAAAGCTGGTGGTGCATATGTTCCGCTCGATCCAAATCTTCCAGTGGAACGTATTAATTATATAATCAGCGATACAAAGCCAAAACTCATTATTTCTGATAGTACAAATACATTTAAAAATCACACCAATACTCAAGTGGTTATTTTAAACAACGAACTCAAAATAAAACTTAAGACCTATCCGGCAACACCTCCATTATCAATAACTCAGAGCTCAAATTTGGCATATGTACTTTACACCTCAGGAACTACAGGTACTCCCAAAGGTGTAATGATTGAACATAAATCATATTTAGCATTAATAGCCAATATTAAAAAAATCTACTTTTTCCATGAGCCCCAAATTGATACCTACAGTATTACAAACTATGTTTTTGATATATTTGGGCTAGAATATGGCCTCCCTCTTCTTCATGGAGGTAGCGTCACACTTGGAGATCAAGAATTTAGTTTCCTGGATTGTTCTAAATATTCTTTTATTCAAATGACTCCCAGCTTCCTGAATTTAAAGCTGGAAGCTATGTTGCCATCCTTCACTTGTCAACTTTTTATTGGTGGAGAACCACTAAGTAAACCCTTATTACAAAATGCCTTAAAAAAATTTCCTGTTGTCGCAAACCTATACGGACCAACAGAAACCACTATATGGTCCTTATATAAAACATACAAAAGCTTTGATGGGTTTAAAAAAGTTACAATTGGAACATCTTTTGATGATGAAAACATCTTTGTATTAAATGAGCAGCTCAAGCCTACTTCGGCTGGAGAAATTGGTGAATTATTTATAGGCGGTGTTGGATTAGCACGAGGCTATTTAAATCAACCGGAGTTGACATCAAACAAATTTATTCATTCAACACATTACAAAAACCAAAGACTGTATAGAACTGGAGATTTAGTCCGTAAATTAACGAATAAAGATCTAGAATATATTGGACGCAATGACTCACAAATTAAAATACGTGGGCATAGGATAGAACTAGGTGAAATAGAAGCAGTAATATCTGAATTCCCTAAAATAAAACAAACAATTATTATTTTACAACATCATAATGACAACGATTATCTCATCTGTTATTACACTTCAGATGAACAAGTGGATGAACAAATATTAATAAGATTTTTAAAAAAACGAATCCCTGATTATATGATTCCTCAATATTTTGTCTTTTTAAAAACACTGCCTTTGACCATTAATGGAAAAACCGATAGAAAATCCCTTCCAAAAGTTAAATTTTCAAATTTTTCAGCTAATTATGCACAACCTAAAAATGAAATAGAAATTCAAATTTGCCATATTTGGTCTGAAATATTACAAATAGATTATAAGAAAATAGGATTAAATGACGACTTTTTTATGCTTGGGGGAACGAGCATTAACGCTATAAAATTAATAGCTACAGTAAATAACCATTATAAAGGGAAATGGACAATCACAGATATTTATACCAACAGCACTCTTTTACTCTTCACTAAGAAGATACGCTATTCATCAAAAAAATACCGCCCAATTATCAAATTTCATTCATCAAAAGACGATATAAACAAATCTAATATGTATTTAATTCATCCAGGTGCCGGTGGTTGTGAGGTTTATACATCGCTCGCAAACATGCTAAAAGATACTTATGATTGTTATGGTATAGAGTCTTATAATCTTTATAATAAAACTAAAATAACCACATTAAATAAGCTAGCAAATAAATACTTAAAAGAGTTAACACCTTATGCTCCTTCTTTGTATGATAATCAATGGAATTTATTAGGTTGGTCTCTAGGCGGCCAAATAGCTATGGAAATGGCCGTTATTTTAGAAAAAAAAGGATATACAAATATAAATGTTTTTTTATTAGATACAATTTTAAATGATCACCATTTATTAAAATTAAGACAAGAATTAAATATAAAACCATTAATTAAAGAGCATCAAATTACTTCTATTGCAAATGGATATCATGAAGATTATGTCAAGCTATTAACTACAACTCTAAAAGCTGAACATAAATTAATTTGTCAAAATATTTCAGGGTTATTATCTCAAACTAAAGTTTATCTTTTTAAAGCGGAACTTTCTGAAGAAACTAAAGACAATGAAGAGCAGAAAGATCTTTTTAGATATATGACCAATCTTCCACAAAATAATATTGAATTATTTATAAAAAATAGACAATTATTAAACGTTTTTTCTTTTAAGGATATTAATCACAATAATATTCTAAACGAGGCAAACCAAATATCTAAGGTAATAAAAGAAATATCTCACATAAATCATCAATGCGTAGTTAAAATTGATGAATAATCAACTTTTTGATGTATGGAGAATTAATCTTGATATTGAGGTCCCATCAATTGATGATTGCTTAGATATATTATCTGCTGATGAACAACAAAAAGCTTTTAATTATGCATTTCCTCAAGATCAAAAACGTTATATTGCGGGTAGATACGTCTTGAGGGTAATACTATCAAAATATATCTCTATCAGGCCAAATAAAATTAATTTTATTTACAATCAATACGGCAAACCATTTTTAAAAAATAGAGAAATTGAATTCAATTTAAGTCACAGTAATAATCAAGCGTTACTAGCCATTAGTAACTCTTTGTGCGGCGTAGATATCGAATTTAAAAATATGGATTTAAATTTACTTGATCTAGCTTCTGAAATTCTGTGCACAAATGAATATAAGCAATTTGCTTCTTTAACAGCCATGCAGCAAAAAGAAATTTTTTATCACATTTGGACTTTCAAAGAAGCATTTGTGAAATGTTTAGGATTAGGATTTTCTTTTGATGTAAAAAATTGCCAACTACAAATAAGTACTCCCTCTCAGTTAGAACTTATTACAATTAAATCCGAAGAATATAACAATAAAAACTATTATTTATACGATATAAAGACAAACGATGAAAACTATATTGCTAAAGTGATTACCGTTTATCCCTATAAAAAAATTCAGTATAAATATTTCTAGATTAATTAATCCGCATTTAATTTACATAACTGCACATAATTATTATAAAACTTTAATAAGTTATTATTTATCGTTTTGGTAATTTCAAGACCGTTTCCTGTCCCTAAAAAAACGGCCTCTGGATTATTCTTTTCCAAGACAGAAAGAGCGTCATGAATGGCGGGAAAATACTGCAATGTTGAATAATCACAAAAATTCATGTGCATAGAATAAGAAGGGTTGGTAAGAGAGCCAACTATCAATACCTGCTTATAATTTGCAGAGCGGTTACCTTTACAAAGATAAGGAAACTCCTCATCGTTATTTTGATGATACAATTGTGTTGAAAAAACATGCAAAAATGGTGCTTTTAAATCTTTATGGCAATCATTTCCCTCTAACAAATCAATAGTTAAATCTAAACCAGCTACTGCACATATGCCTGTATGATAAGCAAATCTAGCAACTATTGCAGAGCCTAACGAATGGCCCAATAATCCAACCTTCTTCCAATTAATCATGCTTATTACGGGGTCACTAATTTCTTTTGTCTTTAAAAATTCATAAGTATACGACAAATCAGAATAAGTATTTCTAAAAAAATTCTTCTTATCCTCCTCTGATTCTGGATCAATTACTTTTGCAATATGTTCAGGATTAAAACTAAGCTCTCCGTTAATAAATTGGCTATTTATACCTATTACAATATAACCATGACTAGCTAAGTCTGTTAATGTGTTTTCATACTCTTGAGTTGAAAGACCATAGCCAGGGCTAAAAAAAATAACAGGAAAATCATTTTTTTTTACTGGAGTAGTATTTTTCTTTGCGTAACTTCGAATATTTTTAACTTGCTCTATATCTCTTTGCGATATATTTCCATCAAATTCTTTTAAATCCGAAACTAAAGAAGGTATTGGTTGATATACACTTGAACCTCTATCCTCAGATGGATAATAAACTACCAGTTCAATTTCATTACAGTGTAATGTATTTTCTTTACTAAATGATTTGGCATTTTTCTGGGTAAAAAAAACATTAGGGCAGGCATTCTTATTAATCAAATGAATTTCTTCATGGCCCACATTATATTCACCAGAAGGCTGATTTAAGTAAGGACTAGCTTCTATTGAAGAATTTATAGCAAATAAGGCTGTATTATATGCGAATAATAGCGATGCGTATAAAAAATTATAAATCATTTTGGCTCTCAAGTTTTAATAGTTCTCTAAGGATCAACCCACCGAATAAGATTAATCCACCTCCAAATACAGCATTATAATTAGGCTCAATAGAGGTAATAAATCCCATAATGACTCCACCAAATACGGTTGCTATTGATGATATTTGCCCTAATACCCCCATAAGATTACCTTGTGAATCATTTGAAACAGTATCAGACAAAATTTTTGTCATATTTAAAGTAACGAATGGCGTAATCAAATAGAAGAAAATAGAATTCACCCACGAAAAAATGGCATGTATATTATTCGATTCAATAATTTTAATTATTAAGAAAGAATATAATATTAGACTACCACCCATCATGAATATAGAAGTACATATTTGTTGATTCATTTTATATTTTTTGTTAACCGCCGGATGGAGTATAAACATACTAAAAGCAAAAACACCACCCATGATGGCAAAAAACAAACCGATTTGCTTTGTTGAATAAGAAAAACTTTCTTTCAAATAAAGAGATTGAGATTGTAAAAAAACTTCAAAACCCAGATTAAAAAGCAAATATCCCAAAACTAGGAATCGAAGGTTATTTTTAAAGACTAGCTTAAATGCTTCTAGAACCTCATCAAAAAAAACTATTTTTTTATCAAAACACTTAGGCTCCGGTTCAGGAAAGATGACTAATAAAAGTAAAATATTTAATCCACAAAGCCCACTGGTTATAAGAAAAGGATTGATTAATGAGTCATTAACATCATTAATAAAAAATGACAAAGCGGGCCCTAAAATAAATCCAGCGATAGTCGCTAAAGTTAAATATTTTAAGCCAGTAACTTTATTTAATGCATCATTACTTAAATCAACTATCACAGCACCACAAATAGAATAAGTTCCTGCACTAAATCCAGAAACAAAACGACTAAGGAAGAAAAAATTAAGATTGTGCGTAAATATTGAAAAAGCACTTAATAAATATCCCCCCAAAAGCCCTAGCAAACCATATAAAAGTAATTTTTTCCTTCCATATATATCTGATAATTTTCCCAATACAGGCATACCAATTAAACTTGCGAAAGGATATATCGCAACAGCGAAACCATACAATACATTCGCATTAGTGCTAGGTGAGTCAATTATTAACCCATTATTGCTAATTGCAAATAATGCTGGTAACAAAGGAAAAACCAATCCCATTCCAATTGAGTCTATAAAAACAATTAAACAAGCACTTAACAAAGCAATCATTTTGTTTTTTCTAAGCTCATTGAAATATATTTTCAAATGGAATCTCTCATAAAATTCATAATAGAAAAGCTAATCTGCTCGACAATATCTTCATCATTGACCCATCCAAAATGATCTGAATTAATTGTCTTAAGAGTAATGTTTTTTGCTGGTATGATTTTATCTAAGGAGTTATATCTTTCATTAACAACATAATGATTAAATAACTCTTTATTAGGCCCTTCATATTCTTTTCCAGCCTTAAATAAAACAATGTTAACACCACTCAACTCATCCATAGGCTGAGGATCATATTTAATGTTCAAAGAACCAACTGCATCAATTATATTTGCCTGCCTCCCTAATACGTTAAATGCCTCATTGACTTTAAAATAAGGATCGACCATAAATAAATCCGATACTTCTTCACCAGCTTGCAACAATTGCTTACAAATCTCAAAGGCTAAAACGCCACCAAAACTCCATCCAAAAAAGGCGTAAGGACCTGTTCTTTGTGCAACTTTTAATTGAGCAACGTAGTTTTCAGCTAGTCTTTCGAAATTTAGGTAATTTAAATCAAGACCTAAGCTGGTTTCTTGCCTAAGGAAATAATTAAAGTTATTAAATAAAATTAAATTCATATTTAATTGGGGAACTACATTCCCTAAATAACATTCGTACCCACCAACTCCTGGGGGCAATAAGCATAAGTACTTCTCATTGTTATTTGATATTTTTGTATATGATTCGTAAGAAGGAAAATCGCTCATAGTTACTTCGTTATGAGAGATTCTTAATAATGAATTGACTAACTCTAATAACAAATTATAAAACTGTTGCGCAAACTCGTTAGTAGTTGATTTATCAAACTTACATTTAAATGATATTTGAAGACATCTTTCAACTATTGATGCATTTATAGAAATAATATTGCTATCATCGTTTTTCAATGAGACAGCTACTCCAGCCCCCTCATCTACTATGCACCAATCATCTATATTTTCTAAATGATCAAACTGGCCTAAATAATTAAAAGTAATTTTGGGTAACTCTTGATTTTTATACCCAAATAGAGCCCCATATCCAACACCTTTATTCGGAATACTTTTCAAATTTTCCTTTATAAGTTTTAAATTTGATATCCAATTTCTTGATTTATATACCTCTAAACGAAATGGATACATAGTAGTAAACCAGCCTAAGGTATCAGTTATGTCCACATTATCATATATATCTTCCCGACCATGTCCTTCTAAAATAATATGATGAACATTTTGTTGTGTATAATTATGAAGCGTTATTCCTAGTACGGTTAATAACACTTCAACAACTTGGGTATTTACTAATTTTGTTATTTTATAAAGCAATGCATTAGTAGATTCTTCATCTATTGATATAGTACTGAAACTAAGCTGATCTATTATTTCAAATTGCTTTTCAATTACATTATTACTGGAGGAATCTCTAATAACCTCTTGCCAATAACTTTCTTCATTTTTATAAGACAATGCATATTGATGAATTAAATGAACCCATTGCCGATAACTTGTTCCTTTTGTACCCAAGGATAATTCTTTATTATTCAATAAAGAATTATAAATCAACTCAAGATCACGTATTAAAATACGCCAACTAACGGTATCAACCAAAAGATGGTGGATAGCAACGTGTAAACGAGCACTTCCGTCACCATATCCAAAAAGATATCCTATGCTCCACATAGGCCCATTTATAATATCAAATTCAGATTGCCAATCACTTAGAATAGTATTTAATGTTTTATCTGAATTTTGAATACTATTGATATCCAGCTCTCTTATTTGATGTTGTACTTGTTCTGAATAGTATTGAATATATTCACAAAAAGTACCTTCATTATTTATTTTAAATTTGAGCCTCAATGCATCATGATTTTTTACCAATAAGTTTATGCTTGCTCTTAATATTTTAAGATCTAATCGCGGTACTCTTACTATAAAACATTGATTAAAATGGTTGATACATGAAAAATTTTTACTAAAAAACCACTCTTGAATAGGCAATAAACCAAATGTATCAGAATTTATACACTGCTCAGATAACACATTTTTGTTTATATTATTCAGTTCTATCTTTTCACACAGCTTAGAAACGGTCCTATGTGTAAATATATTTTTTGCAGAGATTTTTATATCATATTCTTTTCGAAGAAAACTAACCAATCGAATACTTGATATGCTATCTCCACCCGAATGAAAAAAATCATCATGAATACCAATATTTTTTTCTTTTATATTAAGGATATTTGAAAATGCCATACATAATTTGTTTTCAATATCACTAGTAGGGGGCACATAATTTACGTGAGTCAGCAATAATTCAGGTTCTGGCAATTGTTGTCGATCTAACTTCCCATTAGGTGTTAATGGCATTTTATCCAAGTGCATTATTGAAGCAGGTAGCATATACTCAGGTAGAATTAAGTTAAGCTCTTGTAAGATGAGACTAGGATCTTGTTTTGTTCCGGTGTAATAGGAGCAAATCTTGTTCTGGTCATTAAGGTCTATAAGAATAGAAACTGCGTCATCAACCCCATCAAATTTTGATATATGATGGGATATTTCATCTAATTCAATTCTATATCCGTGCAATTTAATTTGAGAGTCTTTTCTACCAATAAACTCAATATATCCATTGATGTTCCAACAGCCTAAATCACCTGTTTTATAAATACGTCCAAATTGCTTAGTTTCTATAAAACTTAAATTAGTTTTGTCCTCATTTCCCCAATAATTTAAAGCAACTCCATCACCACCAATGTGTATTTCACCAATAATTCCAGGAGGACAATTTTTATAACTATCGTTTAATACCAACATAGTTTGATTTGGCATAGCAATACCATAAGGTATGGATTTCCAACTATCTTTTACCTCCTTAATCTCAAACCAAATAGACCAGATACTTCCTTCTGTCGCCCCTCCCAAACTTATAACTTTGGCATTTGGACATACCTCTAATAAAAATTGGGGTAATTTAACTGGAATCCAATCACCACTAAGTAAAAATAATCTCAAGCTAAGACATGTCCGAGTAATATTTTCCGCTAATAAATTACTGAGTTGAGGAACCGTATCCCATAAACTAATTTCATATTTATCAATTAAATCAATCCAATGTGATGGCTCTTTAACCAGATCTGAATTAGGAAAAATAATTTTCCCTCCTGCAGAGAGTAATCCAAAAATATCATATACAGATAAGTCAAAATTCAACTCAGAAAGAGCAAGGATACTGTCTGTATTGGAGATATTAAATTTAGTATTTACTGCATAAATTGTATTTACTGCGCCACGATGACTTATAGTCACCCCTTTAGGTTTACCGGTTGATCCCGATGTAAAAATAACGTAGGCGACTTCATTGGAACTAACTGAGGGAAATTTTACATTTACATCATTTGTATTTTCATTTTCTAAAATATCCTCAATAATTAAAAACTGATATCTTTGCCCCAAAATATTATTAATTGTTCCCTTATAATAAATGTCTCTCGATACTAGAATAACTTCTACTGCACCTTGAATCAAAATATCGTCAATTCGATTAACAGGCCATTCATGATGAAGAGGTAAATAGGCATGGCCGGACTTCATTATTGATAAAGTAGAAACAACATGATTATATCCCTTTTCACTTAAAATACCGATTAATTTGCTATCAGTCTTTTTCCCTTGTAGAAGTACCGTTGTTAATTTCTTTACATCCTGTGCTAGCTGTCTATAAGTAAACTCTTTATCTAATTTAGCATCAATAACCGCAACAGCCTGGGATCTTATTTCCGCCTGTTCATCAAATAAACTAAATAATGTTTTTTCTTTAGGATAATCTAAATACTCTGTAGTTACTTGATCGTTAGAAGATAAATGGTCAATTAACTGAGAAACTCTAAAATTAGAAAGGGAGTCTATTTCACATATTTCACAGATTTTATTAACTATCTCTTGATAGATTTTTATATATTCCTCAACCTTTTTCTGGCTAAATAAACTTTCTCTGTAATTAAAATTACAGACTAGCTTGTCCCCACTATCATCCCAAGTAGTAGTTAAATCAAATTTAGCTGTGATGTCATTATTTTCAAAAGAATAATTTTCAAAGAGCTGATTAACTTGCTTTGAATTCTCTATATCAAAACTGTTTACAACAAACATGACTTGAAATAAAGGATGTCTGCTTGTATCAGAGGGTACATTCAAACAATCTATTAATTTTTCAAATGGCAAGTCTTGGTTTAATTTTGCATTAATAATATCTTCCGACAAATTTTCAATTAAATCTGTAAAACTATGCTCAACTTCTATTTTTGCTCTCAATGCAAGCGTATTTACAAAAAATCCAATCAATTTTTCAAGTTGGTCTGAAGTTCGATTCGCGATCACAGTACCAATAGTTATATCTTGCTGATTAGTAATATAATTTAGGAAAACAAAATAGCCTCCTAATAACAATGTATATAAACTAACATTTAGTTGTTTAGCAATTCGTTTTATAGCTTTTGAAGTAAGATCACTAAGTTCAAAAGTTATATTTTTACCAAGATAATCTAATTCTTCCGGGCGTTCAAAACACGTAGGTATATTTAATACCTCATATCCATATAACTTCGTTTTCCAATAATCAATCTGATCTTTTAATGTATTACTTGTCAAATATATCTTTTGCCATAAAGAAAAATCTTTATATTGTATTTCTAATTCAGGTAATGAAGGAGTTGAATTGTCAAGAAATGCATAATAAGTTTCAACCAGCTCTTTAAGAAAGATATCAATCGACCATCCATCAAACGCAATATGATGAAAAATCAAATTTATATATATTTCTTTGATTTTATTTAAATTATCACCAAAATCTATAAATGATATACTAATAGGATATTCTTTTTCTAAGTCAAATATATAGTTTATTTTTTCCTTTAATAAGTTATTAAATTCAGATCTTGTATTTACAGAGATATAGTTAAACGGAAACTCCACAAAATCAGTATCAATTTTTAGAAAACTAGAACCAGTTTCATCTGTATTGATATAACTTCTTAAAATTTCATGTCGCGAGATAACATAATTGATACTCTTCTCTAATACCTTAATTTCTAATTTCGAAGATAACTTATAAACCCTAGGAATATTATAAATATTGGTTCCATTTTCATACTGCTCGATGAACCATAACCGTTCTTGTGTGGACGATAAAGGATAATGAGAATTACAATCACCATTTAGAATTTTATCAGTGTCTTTTTTAGAAAAAATTTTATTTTTACTTAATAGTTCAAGTAAATCTTGCTTCTTAAGCTTAATAAACTCTTTTTCGCTCTCAGATAAAAACTCATTATTTGGTATAAACGCTTTAATAGCATTATCTTGTTGCCAAATATCAATATTTCTTTTACGTAGTTCATAAATAAAATGAACCATTGAGTTATTAAAATTCAACTTCTAACCCCTCTTCAGAATACTCTTCATTACTTTCGAAAAATGCTAATAAATCACTGATAGTCGGACACATATATATGTGCTTTATATTCACTTCTTGACTTAAAATTTTTCTCAAACGATTGACTAACTTAAAAGACAAAATACTATTCCCACCTAAATGAAAAAAATTACTACTTATACCAACATGTTCTACATCCAATATTTCAGAATATATTTCACACAAATCTTTTTCTATTGTAGTGGTGGGAACAATATAGTCAGAAAGCTGATGGTCTAAAGAATATTGTGGTAAAGCAGCTCTATTTAATTTTCCATTGATTGTCATTGGCATTTTAGTCAAATGCACAATGGCTTTAGGAAGCATATAATCTGGCAATCTTTTCTTTAAAAATTCATAAATTAAGCTAATGGAAAATTCCATATTTGAAACATAATATGCAATTAAATTAGAAGGGATTCCTTCTTTATTTTTTTCAGCAATTACAACAACCTGTTTAATACCTGGATAATCTAAGAAAACACTTTCTATTTCTCCGAGATCAATGCGATGCCCCCTAATTTTTATTTGAAAATCATTTCTTCCAATGTACTCTAAGTTTCCATCGGGTAACCATCTGACTAAATCACCAGTTTTATAAATTTTTTTATTTTTACTTTCCTTTATTTCTTCAGATGATTGAAAAGGATTATCGAGCAATTTCTCGTTAGATAATTGATCGTTGTTAAGATACCCACGAGTCAAACCATCACCACTGATATATAACTCACCAATAGCTAACTCAGGAAGAGGTACCATATTCGAATCTAAAACATACGCACGCATATTACCTACAAGTGAACCAACATTTACAGTTCTTGTTTTCAAAAAGCCTAAATTATCAATGTTTTTTTCAAATAAGAACTGGCATCCTTCTGTTGGACCATATTGATTTTTCACGACAAGTGACGGCAAGCATTCGAATAACTCATTAACTACATTCGCTGACAAAGCCTCGCCACAAGAGTAAATTAATTTCAAAGGCATTTGATTAATTACTTCATCAGAGCATTGTTTTAAGGCTTCAATAAAAATGACTAATTGACTAGGTACAAACAATAATCCATTTATGTTCTTTGTTATACATAACTCAATTATTCTCTCAACATCCTTTATTTCCTCATCAGAAAAAATATATATGCCCGATCCACTGATTAATGGTAAAAACATCTCTCTAATTGAAGGATCAAAAACATAAGAGGTTTTAGCCCCAAATATAAAATTCGGCTCCAATTTGTGAGTATTCTTTAACCATAAAAGTCTACTAACTATTGAGCGATGCTCTATCATTACACCTTTAGGCTGACCAGTTGTACCAGAAGTATAAATAACATAAGCTAAATCGGTCGGTTCAGTAGAACAGGAAATATTATCTACATAACTTTCGAAATCAGTATTATTAGCACATAGCTCATTTTCAACTAAATAATTAAGAATATTTCCTGGTATCTGTTTTGTAATATTTTCTAACTGATTTTTTTGTTTATTCGAGGTCAAAATAAGGCTAACTTGTGCATCTTCTAAAATGTATGATACCCGTTGCTCTGGAAAATTAATGTCAATTGGTAAATAAGCAGCACCAGATTTTAAAACGGATAGAATTGAAATAAATGTAAACTCGCTTCTTTCCAGAAACAAACCAACTATATCACCTCTTTTGATTGAAAACTCATTTTGTAAAACAAATGCTATTTTATTAGATATCGCATTAATTTCAGAATATGTGTACTTTCTATCATTAAACTCTAGCGCAATACTATAAGGAGTTTCCTTTGCTTGTTTTTCAAATAACTCATGTAATGTTTTCGCCCCTAAAGTATTAAAATCTGTTCTATTCTTTTCTACAATTATATTTTTATAAGAGCTCTCAGAAATAGACCCTATGTTATTAGCCTTTACTTCGGTATTTTTAACCAGTTGAGTTAAAATTGTAACAAGACCATCTAATAGCTTGCTTATAACTTGCTCATCAAATAATTCAGAAGCATACCGAAGTCGAATGTCATTTTCACAAATCAACGCTAAGGGATAATCTAGCTTTGTTGTAGTTTGGTCAAAAATAATATTTAACTTATTATCTTTCTGTGAAATTGGGTAATTTTCATAAACAAACAAGGTATCAAACAGCCGTTCCCCAGAAGACTGCAGTTCCGCCAAATTCACCTTGCTATGAGAATTAGCCTCATTAATATCCTCCTGAATCTGCTGAATAACGTCTATTACCTTACGCTCATCATGATTGACTATCAGAGGTACCGTATTAATGTACAAACCAGCGGATTGCTCCAGATTATCAATCGGAAGATTGCGCCCAGAGATAACTGTGCCAACCGTTGTTTGGCGGCTGTATCCATAAACACTTAATACCTTATGCCAAGCATATTGAAGAATGGCATTTAGCGTCACCCCTCTTTCTTGCGATAAAAGGATTAAATCAATCTTCAAGGATTGGGCTAAAACTAATTGCTGCTCTTGTGTCTTGTGGATGTATTTATATTCACTAACGACAACATCGCTTAAACCAGGTTTAACTAAACCATCCAAACAGACGCGCTCATCTAACTGGCTTAAGTAGCCTTCCCAATAAGATTTATCTGAACCGGTTGTCTGAATGTATTTTTGGGTCTCTAAATAACTGACATCTTCAGAGGACTCAATCACCTCATCCGCACACAGTCGTTTATAAGTTTCATGAACATAATCCAGTAATACCGCAACACCCCAACCATCCAAAATGGCATGATGATTATTAAAGATACAGGTATAGTGGCTTGCATGTTGCTTTATCAAGGTCACACGAAACAAACCACTTTCAGACAAGTCATAAGTACTTAACCTGTCTCGAGCTTTTAGATCCTGGATTTCAGCCTCATCGGCGCATTCAATATAATTCCAATGCAACCTTGATTCTTTATCAACCACCTGAAGCACCTGTTCTTCCCAGGCAAAACGAAGTCTTAATGCCGGGTACTTTCTTTGAGCATAATGCCAAGCCTCTTTCAACTTACTCTTATCTATAGCGGCCTTATAGTGCCATGAGATCTGCACTCGATACGCCTCATCCGTATCTCCCTGAGTTAAGGCATGATAAATAAAACCTTGCTGAAGACTGCTTGCCTTATAGACTGCTTCAAGTTCTTGATGTTCTTGGAGACGGTCGAGATAATCCTGAGCAACAACTTGCTCTACATCACTGCACGTTAAATAGGTTCGTGATTGAGATGCCGTGTGCTCCACCAATGCTTTAAGATAAAATATGAACTTATCAGTAACAACGGATAATGCTGCTTCCGGTAAGCGGCTTACGATATTAAATTGGAGGCGACCTTCAGAGACCCAACCATTTAGATTGAGCAGATACGCATCGCTATTTAACGGATCACTCATCTCCCCAACCGAATCAGAGCATAACTCCCAGTCGTTTACTGAACCTTTATCAAGTTGCCCTAAATAGTTAAAACTGATTTCTGGAAGAGGGTTCTGCTCGTATCCAAACAGTGCACCGTAACCAACACCATGCTGTGGTATCTGTCTTTGCGCATCCTTAACTCGTTTTAAACTGAGCACCAGATCTTGGCAAACCTCTATGCGCACCGGGAATAACGTAGTAAACCAACCCAAGGTTCGTGAAACATCGATTTCAGCATTAATCTCTTCCCGACCATGCCCTTCCAACACCACATGATGCACCCAATGACCGGTTAGTTCCGATAAACTTAAGCCCAGTGCCGTCAATAAAACATCATTAATTTGTGTGTTATAAGCCTTACCGCTTTCATGCAATAAACGGCTTGTTAATGACTTTGTAAAAGATAGATCAACGCTGTAAGAAACAGTGGTTTTTAATGAGGCATTAATGGGGATGTAGTCAGACATTACCCCGTTCCAATACTCCTTCTCTTCTTGATTTTTGCAGCCATACCCCTCAAGAGCAGCAACCCATTGGCGATAACTGCTTCCTTTATTACCTAAGCGTTCGCCTTGGTACAAACGACATAAATCATCAGCCAAAATACGCCAGCTCACTGCATCAATGATTAAATGATGCACTGCAAAATAAATGCGCGCTGAGCCATCGGGATAACCATACAGATACGCTACAGTGAACAGAGGCCCTTGCTGAATATCAAATTGACTTTGCCACTGAGTTAATTGAGCCTGCAACGCAGTAACATCCAGCAGGCTTACATCCAAACAATGGAATGGATAATTGGTCTGAGCCTGATAACGCCCCTTTTCCTTTTCTGCAAATAACAGGCGGAAATTATCATGATACGCAATTAGTTGATTAATCGATTCCTGCAAGCGATTCCTATCCAGAGCCGGAACGTGAATCATAAACGCTTGGTTATAATGATTGGGATTAGCAAGCGGCTGCGCCATAAACCAACGCTGTATAGGCAATAAAGGCACGTCCCCTTCCAGCACCCCTTGTTCTGATTTAAGGGGTGGCACTTCTGCCTGTTGCTTGGGGAGCTCTTCATCAAATAACCGTTCAATACTTCGACAATTAAAGATGGAGCGCACACTAACCACCAGCCCAAGGCGTTGCCGCATCCGGCTGCTCAATTGAATACTGACAATACTGTCTCCACCCAATCTAAAGAAAT